>NZ_JBAHZB010000007.1:0-79710 GCF_036697315.1 Alteromonas sp. 14N.309.X.WAT.G.H12 | reverse complement strand
TCAATACCATGACAAATCAGATCATGGACATTGACGGCGTTAAACAAAAATTTGGGATTCCGCCTGAATTGATCATCGATTTTCTGGCCCTAAAAGGGGATAAAGTTGACAACATTCCCGGTGTTCCTGGCGTGGGTGACAAAAGTGCCCAAGCCTTATTGAATGGTATCGGTGGTATTTCGGCAATCTATGAAAACCTTGATGAAATCGCGGCCTTATCTTTCAGAGGCAGTAAGACAATGGCGGCCAAAATGAAAGAATATGAAGAACAAGCCAAATTGTCTTATGAGCTGGCCACCATCAAACTCGACGTCGAGATGGATTTTGAACCGCAAACCTTAGTGCCCAGCAAACCGGACAACGCCAAGCTCGCAGAACTTTTTGCCGAATATGAATTTAAACGTTGGTTTAGTGAAGTGTCCTCAGAACAGGCCGCAGAACATGTGGATGAAGAGATCCCCGCAACGGATACATTATCTAAAATCGATACTTCATCTTACGTCACCATTACAACGCAAGATGAATTTGATCAATGGCTAACTAAGCTAGAACAGGCCCCGCTCATTGCCTTTGATACCGAAACCACCAGTTTGGACTACATGGAAGCACAAATTGTAGGGGTGTCATTTTGTATCTCACCGGGAGAAGCCGCTTACGTTCCTCTTGGTCACGACTATCCCGATGCACCGGAACAGCTGGATCGCACCCAGATACTGAATCAGCTAAAGCCGTTATTAGAATCCGAAGACGTGAAAAAGGTGGGGCAGCATCTTAAATACGATAAAAACGTGCTGGCAAATTACCATATTGATCTCCAAGGTATTGCTTTTGACACCATGCTTGAGTCATACGTATTAAACAGTACCGCCACCCGCCATGATATGGATTCACTGGCCATGGCCTACCTAAATCACAAAACCATTCATTTTGAAGATATTGCCGGTAAAGGTGCTAAGCAACTTACTTTTAATCAGATCCCGTTAGAGCAGGCTGCCCCCTACGCGGCAGAAGACGCAGACATTACACTTCGCCTGCATAATGTGATCTGGGAAAAACTACAGCAGGAAGAAACCTTAAAGAACTTACTACTGGATATAGAAATTCCTCTAGCCAGTGTGTTGTCGCGAATGGAACAACGTGGCGTACTTATCGACTCACAGAAACTGGGTCAGCAAAGTCAGGATCTTGCCCTGCGCATAAAAGAATTAGAAACGTCGGTACACGAAGCCGCAGGCGAAACCTTTAATTTGGGCTCCACCAAACAACTGCAGCATATCCTGTTTGAGAAGCTTAGCTTACCGATTATTAAAAAAACCCCCAAAGGCGCCCCTTCCACGTCTGAAGAGGTGTTACAAGAGCTTGCCCTCGAATACCCGATCCCGAAAATGATCATGGAATACCGAGGTCTGACAAAACTGAAAAACACCTACACCGACAAACTGCCCAAAATGATCAATCACCGTACGGGTCGGGTGCACACGTCATATCATCAGGCTGTCACAGCAACCGGCCGTTTGTCTTCAACGGATCCCAATTTACAGAATATTCCTATTCGCACAGAAGAAGGACGGCGGGTAAGACAAGCATTTGTTCCCCGCCCGGGATATAAAATTGTTGCCGCTGACTATTCCCAGATAGAACTTAGGATCATGGCCCATTTGTCGGCTGATAACGGATTACTAACAGCGTTTGCGGAAGGAAAAGACATCCACAAAGCCACTGCCGCAGAAGTATTCGATACACCGCTGGAGCAAGTTACCCTCGAGCAGCGTCGCAGTGCTAAAGCCATAAACTTTGGCCTGATATATGGCATGTCAGCATTTGGTCTAGCCCGACAACTCAATATCCCCAGAAATGACGCCCAAACCTATATGGATTTGTATTTTGAACGCTATCCTGGCGTACTCAAATACATGAACGACACACGGGAATTGGCAAAAGAAAAAGGTTATGTGGAAACCGTATTCGGTCGCCGCCTGTATCTACCTGATATTAAGGCCAGCAACGGAATGCGTCGTAAAGGCGCTGAACGGGCCGCCATCAACGCCCCTATGCAAGGCACGGCTGCCGACATCATCAAACTGGCAATGCTTCGCGTTGATGATTGGATCAATAAAGAAGCCGCTGATGAGGTGTACATGATGATGCAGGTGCACGATGAATTGGTTTTTGAAATCAAAGAAGACAAGATTAACGACCATGTACCTCATATTGTGACATTGATGGAGCAGGCAGCCATCTTAGCGGTACCGTTAAAAGTTGAAGCCGGTACAGGCATCGATTGGGATGAGGCCCATTAAAAACGTAATTGGATTACAAAAAAAGATAAACAAATGCCTTTAATAGCCATTTTTTAGTAATTTTATTACACGATATACTTGCCTTTTAGCAATTCTGTTGTACCCTATGCGTGTAGGGTACAGAGGTGAGAAAGCTGTTTTCAAACCTTTGCTTTAACCTCGGTGAATTCACCGAGGTTTTTTTATGTCTGTAAGAAAAGAATTTATACGGCAAGCAACTGATTTAATTGGCAATAAAAAATTAATTTTACTTTTTGTGGTTAATTTTGAACTTATTGGGCTGGGGCGCACTCTTATCTATGGTTTTTATGTGTTTTCTCTCAATCTTTACCCCATCCGTTTTGGATGGGGTTTTTTCTTTTTAAACGGTCAAAAAAGTTAACTCTAAAAATCAGCCGCCCTTAGACTCTGTAATCCAATTACGCCTCTTTATCATTATCCAGTTCAAACCATTTATCCAATATTACCGAGGCTTCTTTAACCCCCGTTTTCGATAACGAAGAAAACGTTTGTACAGTAACATCGCCATTAAATGCCAAAGCTGCATCCCGGGCAAACATTAATTGAGCTTTGCGTTTACCGGATTTTAATTTATCTGCTTTGGTTAAGAGGGCCAAAACAGGCAAACCAGCATCCACAGCCCAAAAAATTAAATCCTGATCCAGATCTTTAAAGGGATGGCGAATATCCATCAGCACAACGAGGCCTTTTAAACTTTTACGCTTTTGTAGATATTCCCCTAATGCCAATTGCCATTTCTTTTTCATTGCTAAAGGCACCTGGGCAAAACCATAACCGGGCAAATCAACGAGACGTCGGTCTTCATCCAGTTCAAAAATATTAATTAACTGAGTACGCCCCGGCGTTTTACTCGTTCTCGCCAGGTTTTTCTGGCGTGTCAGAGTATTTAGCGCACTGGACTTTCCAGCATTCGAGCGTCCGGCAAATGCCACTTCTATGCCTTTATCCTCCTTTAAATGCCGGATATCAGGCGCGCTCATGGTAAATTTGGCTTTTGTGTAATACGTCATTGCATATATCCGTCTATAATGTGTTTTTAATTTTAATTTAAATTGACTCTTATCAGAAAAAGTTTATAAAACCATAGTTTTATTATGGAATAGGTTTTTCTGACGCGCTAAATGTGTAAAATACGCATGATATCACGTATATCAACAAAGCCGTTTGATCCTTTATAGAGATTAATTATGAAAAAACTGTGTTTGCTTGTGTGTATGACGTTAGGTTTTACTGGAAGTGCGATAGCAGAAGGCAATCCTGAAGCAGGGAAAGCAAAATCTGCAGTATGTGCAGCGTGTCATGGTATGGACGGAAACTCCATGATCCCAATGAACCCTAAAATAGCAGGGCAACACGCAGATTACTTAGTTAAGCAGTTAAAAGAATTTAAACTGGCCTCACAAACCGGTGGTGCAGAAGGACGTAATAATGCCGTTATGAACGGTATGGCCGCACCTCTGTCTGAGCAAGATATGGAAGATTTAGCCGCCTACTTCGCTTCCCAAGATGCCATCCCTGGCGAAACGCCAGAAAATTACGTCGAAGCAGGACAAGCACTGTATCGCGGCGGCGACGGCGAGCGCGGCATTCCTTCCTGTAGTGCGTGTCATGGTCCAGATGGCAGCGGAATGGGGTTAGCCGGATTCCCTGATATCAGTGGTCAACATCCCGAATACATTGCAACCCAACTGAAAGCGTTCCGCTCAGGTGACAGAGCAAACGATATGAACGGTATGATGCGGGATATCGCCACCAAGTTGACCGATGAAGATATCGATATTTTATCGAATTACTTGGCAGGATTGCATTAATTAACACCGGCATCCCAGTTATTTGTTAAATAATTGTGAAAATATTCTTGCTTTTTGATCATACTTGAGTATTATGCCCTTATAGGTTTGGCACTGTGTTTGAAACAGTACAAACATAATAACAATAAGTAGTATTAATGGATTGTTGGATAAAGCGTCAGGAAGGCCTTGAACTCATAGCAGCTCTGTAAGCAACAATAAAAAGTAGAGCAAGCACCCTTACACGAAAGTGTAATAACGGGAGATGTGTCAAAAGACACGACAAATAAGGTGATGGTGCAAACCATCGCCTTTTTTTCTTTTTGGCCTGTTTGCATTATGCTGTTAAAAAACAGGCCGCTTATGAATACCTCAGATCTTTGCCCTTTATGCGCATCAAACCTTATTCAGCCGTATCATCAGGATAAATTCCGTCAGTTTTTTCTTTGCCAGCAATGCAAACTGGTCTTCGTCGACCCCCAAAGTTTGCCGTCCAAAGCCCGAGAAAAACAGGAATATGATCTTCATCAAAATCATATGACAGATAAAGGCTATTGTCGCTTTCTACAACGCGCTATGGATCCTGTGGTTTCCCTTGTTTCTCCTCCAGCTCATGGCCTGGATTTCGGTTGCGGCCCGGCGCCTGTATTGGCCACCTTGCTAAAACAAGAAGGCTATAGGATGTCGGTATTTGATCCTATCTATGCCAACAACCTCGAGGTACTCTCCTCACACCACTATGATTTTATAACCTGTACAGAGGCCATCGAACATTTTCATACCCCTGCTAAAGAACTCCATTGTTTAACGACGCTGATCAAACCTGGGGGAATCATCGTATTTATGACCAAACGCGTTAGGTCATTAGAAGCCTTTTCCACATGGCACTATAAAAACGATCAAACCCATGTTTCCTTCTTTTCAGATGAAACCTTCTTTTATTTAGGCAAAAAATACGGCTTTGAAGTAACACTGAGTGGAAAAGACATTGTTTTGTTGAAGAAGCGACCATAAATACGCGGTATAATTATGCTTGACCAATTTAATTAGGAGACAAAGATATGTCGTCTCGTTCAAAGAAATCCCGCAAAATCGGTTTGATCGGCGTTAGAAAAGACCCCGACTTCAAACCTGAAGAAAGAAAAAACAAAGGAAAAGTTAACGCGCCAAAATCAAAACGGCGGTTAGGCAATCCAGCGGGTAGCCGAAATTCGCTGGAAAATACCCAAAAAAGTGATAAACCAACCAAGGTGAATCAAGATCCCCGTCATGGCAGTAAAAAGCCTGTACCATTAATTAAAACGCCGGTTAAAACTCAGGCGCAAAAGAAATACGCAACGCCGGCAGAAGAACTCGCAGCCTTGGAAGCAGACACAAAACTATCCACGTTATTGGATAAACTCGATAGCAATAAGGCCATCTCCAAAGCCGAGCAGCAATACGTCGATGAAAAAATGGCGCGACACAGGATATTGTGCGATTTATTAGGCATTACCGAATTCGATGATGAAGATGAAGAAAACGATGATCCTCTCGCTCAACTCGACGCCATCAGTTTAGATGAATTTAAAGACTAAAGGGTGGTGACTATGTGGTTAACAGCAGCCATTGTCATAGGAATACTCATTATTCTTGGGCTTGGTATCTATGCAGGCAAACTGCTTTATATGCTAAAGGAACAAAATGCACAGCAGCAAACAGCGCGGAAGGCGCGGATAGATTCGATAACGGAAAGTATTATCGTTATTTGTAAGGCGATGCAACAACAACAATGTGATTTATCCGAAGGGACAATTCGCATTTGTAAGTTGTTAAATGCACTTCCCTTGCAAACGCGGCCGGAATATCGCGAAAAATTCCCGCACATTCATAACTTGTTTGTGGAAATTAGTGGTTTTGCCATTTTAGAAGAACGCAAAAAGTTAACCGCGCAAGAACGTCGGGAACAGGATGAAGCTAGGGAGCAAATTGAATCTGAATTTGAGTCTCATGTCCTGAAAGAACTCGACAGCATCCGCGACTTTTGTACCCAAATTAATTAGTAATATCCGCAGGTAGGAAAGCACAAAGTCTTTAGTGCTTTTTTACCTGTTTCACTGTGCTACTATTTTCTGGCCAGTTTGCACACCTCATCGTAACAACAACAATTAACCAAATGATCATTTACCAGACCACATGCCTGCATAAATGCATAGCAAATGGTTTCCCCTACGAATTTGAATCCAGCTTTTTTCAGCGCCTTAGCCATCGCCACTGATTCTGGCGTACTCACTGGGATCTCACCACTCTCATGCCAGGTGTTGACGATGGTTTTATAGTGCGTAAATTGCCAAATGAAATCAGAAAATGGCATTGTGCGACTAATTGTCTGGTAAGCATGGGCATTCGCAATAATGCTCTTTATTTTTAAACGATTTCTGACAATACCGCTATTGAGCATTAATCGGTCAACATCGTCATCCCCCATAGTGACGATACGACTAGGATCGAAATCGAAAAACGCCTCTTCATAGTGTTTTTGTTTTTTTAAGATGGTTATCCACGACAATCCCGCTTGTTGTCCGTCGAGACATAACTTGGCGAAAAGTTGCTGACTGTCGAATTCGGGCCGCCCCCAATGCTCGTCGTGATAACGTATATACTCAGGATCATGGGTTTCCCACGCACAACGTACCCCGTTATTTTCCTGTTCCATGTCTTCTCCCGCCCTTAAATGCCCTTTTTCTACAGATTTAACCGATTCTACCTACATTCATCAGCCTACAAATTGTATACTACTCCACCTTTACAATGGTCAGTTATAAGCAGCAAACATGCAGAAATACGATATTAAAACCTTTCAGGGTTTGATCCTCGCACTGCAGGATTATTGGGCGCGTCAAGGATGCGTAGTTATCCAGCCTTTAGATATGGAAGTGGGCGCAGGGACTTTTCACCCCATGACCTTCCTTCGCTCTCTCGGCCCTGAGCCGATTAGCAGTGCCTATGTACAACCTTGTCGTCGTCCCACCGATGGCCGATATGGTGAAAACCCTAATCGTTTGCAGCACTATTATCAATTTCAGGTCATGCTTAAGCCCTCTCCTGAGAATATTCAAGAACTATACCTAGGTTCGTTAAAAGAACTTGGCTTTGATCCCTTGGTACATGATATCCGCTTTGTCGAAGACAATTGGGAATCCCCCACCCTTGGCGCCTGGGGTTTAGGTTGGGAAGTATGGCTAAACGGCATGGAAGTCACTCAGTTTACCTATTTCCAGCAGGTGGGTGGCTTAGAATGTAAACCGGTTACCGGCGAAATCACCTACGGTTTAGAACGTCTTGCCATGTACGTGCAAGGTGTAGACAGCATTTACGACCTGGTATGGACCGATGGCCCTATGGGTAAAGTTACCTATGGTGATGTATTCCATCAAAATGAAGTCGAGCAATCAGCGTATAACTTCGAACATGCCAATGTGGAATTTCTATTTAAAACCTTTGATGAGTGTGAATCGGCCAGTCAGTTATTAATTGAAAAGAACTTGCCTTTGCCTGCCTATGAACAAGTGATGAAAGCCTCCCACGCATTTAATCTGTTGGATGCCCGTCATGCCATTTCAGTAACAGAGCGGCAACGATATATTCTGCGGGTCAGAACATTAGCCAAAGCGTGTGCGGAAAGTTATTACCAGGCCCGTGAAGCGCTTGGTTTCCCTATGTGTAAAAAGGAGCAGTAGTCGTGCGGACTGAGAACTTACTTGTAGAAATTGGAACCGAAGAATTACCGCCAAAAGCCCTAAAAAACTTAGGACAAAGCTTCGCAGATAATATGGAAGCTGCATTAAAAAACGCCGATTTACAATTCTCAAAAATAAACTGGTTTGCGGCTCCAAGACGCTTAGCGGTAACTGTATTGCAGTTAGCTGAATCCCAAGAAGACAAAGTGGTTGAGAAACGTGGCCCGGCGATTTCTGCGGCCTTTGATAGTGATGGTAATCCCACTAAAGCCGCGTTGGGCTGGGCACGAGGCAATGGCATCGACGTAGCAGCCGCCGAACGATTAAAAACCGATAAAGGCGAGTGGTTACTTCACCGTGCCAAGGTATCTGGCCAGTCCATTGAGCACCTTATTGAAGATCTCGTCAATCAAGCTATTAGCAAACTTCCCATACCTAAAGCCATGCGCTGGGGAACGTCCACCACACAGTTTATTCGTCCGGTACACACGGTAACAGCCCTATACGGTGATCAATTGCTACCGTTAACGGTATTAGGTAAATCCAGTAGTCGCACTATTCAAGGACACCGTTTCCACGGTGAGGCCACCTTTGAACTCGATCACGCGGATAATTACGCTTCTGCCCTTATGGACCATTACGTTGTCGCGGATTTTAGTGAACGTGCCGAACGTATTCGTAAGGCTTTGGAAGATGCCGCCGATGCGTTGCAACTTAAAGCCGATTACAACGAAAGCCTGCTTGAAGAAATCGCCTCATTAGTGGAGTGGCCAGTTGTGCTTCAAGCCTCTTTTGATGCAGCCTTCTTAGATGTGCCTAAAGAAGCTTTAATTTACACAATGAAAGACGATCAAAAGTACGTACCATTGCTCTCCCAAGAGGGTTCACTGGACAACCGCTTTTTGTTTGTCAGCAATATTCAATCACAAGATCCCATTCAGGTTATTTCTGGGAATGAAAAAGTCATTCGCCCACGCTTGGCCGATGCTGAATTTTTCTTTACCACCGATAAGAAAACTACGCTGGCAAGCCGTTTAGGTAGCTTAAGCTCAGTATTGTTCCAAAAACAACTCGGCACACTGGAAGACAAATCAAACCGTATTTCTGCGCTTTCTGGCTCTATTGCCAGTAAAATTAATGCCGATGCTGAAAAAGCTTCACGGGCGGGGTTACTAGCAAAAACCGATTTGATGACCAATATGGTAATGGAATTTCCTGATGTCCAAGGCGTTATGGGCAAGTATTATGCGCTCAACGATGGCGAAGACAGCCAGGTTGCCGAAGCTTTATACGAACAATATATGCCCCGTTTTTCCGGTGACCAATTACCTAGCACGGGAGTAAGTGCCGCGGTGTCATTAGCGGATAAGCTAGATACTTTAGTCGGCATTTTCGGTATTGGTCAGCTCCCTAAAGGGGACAAGGATCCATTCGCTCTTCGCCGTGCGGCTATTGGTGTGTTACGGATCATCGTTGAAAAAGACCTACCGTTAGATCTCGAAGAACTTATCGCAGAAGCCATTGCAGTATATGGCGACAAGCTTACCAACAAAGACTGCCAGAATCAGGTGGTAGACTTTATCTTAGGTCGCTTTGTTGCTTTATTGCAGGATCAAGGCGTCAGCATCGATGTTATTCAAGCCGTTTCAGCTCGACGCCCTACTCGTCCAGCAGACTATGTGGCCCGTGTACAAGCCGTCGCCGCCTTTAAAGAGCGGGACGAAGCCGAAGCACTGGCTGCGGGTAACAAGCGAGTCGCTAACATTCTGGCTAAACAAGATTCGCAGGTTTCTTCCCAAGTCGATGAAACTTTACTTAGTGAACCGGCAGAAAAAACCTTATTTACCGCGCTGCAAAGTGTACAAAGTGATGTAAAAGATGGCATTGCCGATAAAGACTATAACCGTGTGCTTAGCGCACTCGCTACGCTGCGGGAAGCCGTCGACAACTTCTTCGATAATGTCATGGTCATGGCTGAAGACATGTCGGTGCGGAACAATCGATTAGCGCTGTTGTCGTTACTAAGACAACAGTTCTTAGAAGCCGCGGATATTTCGTTACTGTCGAAGTAACCTGCAAGCAGGACATGCCCAGTCTACACGCTAGGCATGTCCCTTAAAGAGGTAATAATGATTAAACGTTTCACTTTATTATTGATGTTTGCCTTGCTATCGGGTTGTAGCTCTACCAGTGTGGTGTCAATTCCCGGCATCATAGAAGCGCCCACCATTAAATTTGAAAACCTGTATTTAAGAGGTGTATTTAACTGGTGGGAAGCCAATTTGCCCTACAAGCTAAAAAGCGGTGAGCAAGGTTGGTACGTGGATGTTGAATTAATTGCCGATGGCCAGCCCTATGATTTTAGATTATCAGATGGCTTTTGGACTCCCGATCAAACCTGTGGTGCCCGTTATAAAGGTCAAATTGTTGTCCCTCAATCCGCTACCTATATGATTTGCGGCACAGAATCGGAAAACTTGCAGTTTACACCTGAGACAACGGGGCTATATCGCTTTAACTTTACCCCCGCCAGTGGTGGTGAAGTGATGCTTACCATCGTTCCCCAGTTTACCTCCCCTCAGTAATAGCAATATGGCGTAGTAGCGAGGATAGTTAGCACTATCCTCCTGCCACACCACATTATTAGTAATCACTTACTACCACTAAAACAACCGCTATTTTCAGCATCAGCATCTAAATATTCAGTCATACCTTGTGCTCTCGCCTGTTTAAACGTATTCACCTTGGTCACTTTTAAATCTTGATAAATTTTGGGGTTCGCTAAAACATCATTGATCCAAGGATCATCAGCGGCCCCCGATAGCCAGTTGGCAATAAATTCTTCATTGTGAGGTAAAAAACAAGGGATGGATTTATCATGGTACAGGCTAAAACTTGCATGAGGTGGCCGGGTGATCACGGCAGTTGCATAGCAACCGTTGGCAAATGGGCGATATACCGCACCAAGTAGCAGCCCCTTTTCTGCTTCCATTAAGTAGTGCTCATTTCGCTTTCCTACTTGTAAAGTTTCACCTATAGCGGTGGCGACCACAATTGCTCTGTACCCTCCTATGGCTTTTTGCCAGTAAGGGCTATCAATATTTCTTGCATTAAAGGTGGTGCGTTCTCCCACCTCTAAGGTATCGCCAGCGACGCTACAATCGAACCACCAGGTTGCATCTACGGTTTTGTCAGGGCGAATAATGACATTGGCGATCTTGCGCGTTGGATTTTTTCCAAAAGCGGGATAGAAATTCAATTCTCCTTGCTCTGAGCAAAAATTGGGGATGACTCCCTGTAATCCCACTTCTTCTAAGAGGTTGATCACCGCTGGTGAGTCTGTCACGCGCTTTATAAATCCACACATAATTGGCCACTATACTGAGCTTTAAAGATGCTGTGCCCTACCTCTTATGAAAATCATAGCAAGGTATGCGTTATAGAGGATGACATGTTTTCACGTAAAAAATGACACCTTTTTAAATAAACTGGCTTTAGGTTACTACCGCATCTCTTTTCAGCTTCCCACAACCGTACATCAAATAACTGTCTTTTTTTAGCCAGCCTTTTTTTGATTCAATGGCTCACCCAGTATTGTTTTGGGGGCCGTGATCTTCTGTTTCATTCTATGGGTACTATCCACACACAGGTTATGAATGGCGAAGTATGGCGGCTTATCACTGGTCCATTGCTACATTCTTCGATTCTCCACCTTTTATCTAATGCGCTATTTTTAATGCTAGTTGGACCGCTCACCTGGTACTTGTATTCCTATAAAAACATTGGCGTTCTTATACTTGGTAGTAGCTTAGGCGCACTGGTATCAACCTTATTAGGCACCTATACAAACAACTCCCCCTTTGATACTTATGTTGGGCTTTCCCCAGGTATTTTCGCCCTATACGGATTAGTTTCTTTATCAGGAATTTTGAATAGAAAGCTATTGCCTGCCGGCATCGCCTTACATCTTGGGTTTATAGCAGTAATTTCTATCGTTACAGCAAGCATATATATAAACAGCGCAGCCAACGGAAGTCACTGGGCAGGACTACTATTTGGCATGGCCGTAGGCCGTAGCGCCACGACTAAAATACAGGAAGATTGAACTGTCAGAGGTGACTGAACTTAACGCTGATGAAGGCTTTGAATGAATAGAGGGAAAGGATAAAACTGAGACCTCTTTGTGAAGTCTCAGTTTCTTTTAGAAAGACAAGCTAGTTACACGTCTAGGTTTTCAACGTTCAACGCGTTTGCTTCAATAAATGCACGTCGAGGTTCAACCTGATCACCCATAAGAGTGGTAAAAAGTTGATCGCAAGTAATCGCATCTTCGATGGTAACTTGCAGCATTCTACGGCTCTCAGGATCCATGGTCGTCTCCCAAAGCTGATCGGGGTTCATCTCCCCAAGCCCTTTGTAGCGCTGAATATACTGTCCACGTTTCGCTTCATGCATTAGCCAATCCAAAGCTTCTTTAAAGGATTCTACAGCCAACTGACGCTCACCACGTTTGATATACGCAGTATCACTCATCATATCGTTAATAGACTCGTTTAAGTCTTTTATACGCTTGTATTCACCAGACTCAATAAAGTCATGATTAAGCTTGTAGTAGTAGTCAATTCCGTGCATGCGCATGATAATTTCGATGAAATACTCATTAAGTTCTTCATCTTGTTTTATCTCAAAACGATAGGTAGCACCGTCATTTTCATATTCATTCAAACTAGCAACAAATTTCTCAGCCACATTATTTAATACAGAGCGGTCTTTTAAGTCTTCAACATTTAATGTGGGCGAATAAACCAAACGGTTCAAAATAGCCGGTGGCATTAAGCGATAAAGGCGTTTTATTAACTTTTCTACCGATTGATACTGTTTAACCAATTTTTCTAATCCCACACCAGATATACCCGGTGCATCATCGCTGGTATAGAGTACAGCGCCGTCTACGGCAATAGATGTGAGGTAATTCGTAAGGGCCTCATCGTCTTTTAAATACTGCTCCTGCTTGCCCTTCTTCACTTTATAAAGTGGGGGCTGGGCAATGTAGACATAGCCTCGCTCAATGATCTCAGGCATTTGACGATAGAAAAAGGTCAGCAACAATGTACGAATATGAGATCCATCTACGTCAGCATCAGTCATTATGATGATGCTATGGTAACGCAATTTTTCTGGATTATATTCATCTCGACCGATGCCACAACCCAGTGCGGTTATCAATGTAGCGACCTCTTGTGAAGATAGCATTTTATCAAATCGGGCTTTTTCTACGTTTAAGATTTTACCTTTCAGCGGCAAAATGGCCTGGTTTTTACGGTTGCGCCCCTGTTTAGCTGAACCGCCTGCAGAGTCACCCTCCACAATATAAAGTTCGGACAATGACGGATCTTTTTCCTGACAATCGGCTAACTTACAGGGTAATCCTGCTAAATCTAGAGCGCCCTTTCGACGGGTCATTTCTCGTGCTTTTCGCGCAGCTTCTCTGGCGCGAGCAGCATCGATAATTTTTGAAGCGATAATTTTACTTTCCTGGGGATTCTCTAATAGGAATTCAGAAAGTTTTTCGTTCATTGCCGACTCAACCGCAGGCCGCACTTCAGAGGAAACCAATTTTTCTTTTGTCTGTGAAGAGAATTTAGGATCTGGGACTTTTACCGAGACCACCGCCGTCAACCCTTCTCTGGCATCATCACCAGTGGCTGAAGCGTTTGTCTTTGCTTTCTTATTCAACCCTTCCTTTTCCATGTAAGTGTTTAACGTACGGGTTAGTGCACCACGAAAACCTGCTAAGTGCGTACCTCCATCCCGTTGAGGTATGTTGTTAGTAAAGCAGAAAACATTTTCTTGGAAACCGTCGTTCCATTGCATCGCTACTTCAACAGAAATACCATCTTCCCGTTCACTAGTGAAGTGAAACACTTTTTGATGCACTGGGGTTTTGTTTTGGTTAAGGTACTCAACGAAAGCCCGAATACCACCTTCATACATAAAGTGATCTTCTTTTCCGTCGCGTTCATCTTTAAGGCGAATAGAAACACCTGAATTCAAAAACGAAAGTTCCCGCAACCGCTTGGCTAAGATCTCATAATGAAACAGGGTATTTGTGAAGGTTTCGGTACTTGGCCAGAAACGTACTGTGGTGCCTGTTTTATCTGTCTCACCCGTAACGGCCAAAGGCTCTTGCGGTATACCATGCTGGTACTCTTGTTCGTGCAACCGACCTTCTCGGCGAATCTTGAGTTTCAATTTGCTGGATAGTGCATTTACAACCGAAACGCCTACACCATGAAGTCCGCCTGATACTTTATAAGAGTTATCATCAAACTTACCGCCGGCATGCAGCACCGTCATAATCACTTCTGCAGCAGAAACACCTTCTTCAGGGTGTATAGATGTTGGAATGCCGCGCCCATTATCTGATACTGATACAGAACCATCTGTATGAATCTGAATTTCAATTTCGGAGCAGTATCCCGCCAGCGCTTCATCGATCGAGTTATCGACCACCTCGAATACCATATGATGCAAACCCGTTCCATCATCAGTATCACCGATGTACATACCGGGACGCTTACGAACAGCATCCAGCCCCTTTAACACTTTGATACTGGACGAGTCGTAACTATTTTGCTCTGACATATACTAACCTTACTCCTCGTTCACGCGACCATGTTCCACGTGAAACATTTTTTTATCTTTATATTTGTGAATAAACTCTAATTG
Source organism: Alteromonas sp. 14N.309.X.WAT.G.H12 (assembly GCF_036697315.1). NCBI lineage: Bacteria > Pseudomonadati > Pseudomonadota > Gammaproteobacteria > Alteromonadales > Alteromonadaceae > Alteromonas > Alteromonas sp. 14N.309.X.WAT.G.H12. The sequence goes on along the minus strand of NZ_JBAHZB010000007.1, from coordinate 65,151 downwards.
CTCGCGCTCGATGGCAGTGACAAAAACCTGCGTATCCATTGCGAGCAAACCATCGATGAATCGCTCTCGTTTATCTATATCGAGTTCTGCGCCAACATCATCGAGTAAAAATATACTTTTGCGTTCCGTCTCTTGTTGAAATAGCTTTGTTTGCGCTAACTGAAGCGCGGCTACTGCCATTCTTAATTGCCCGCGGGAAAGTATCTCTTGGGCAATACTACCATCTACTTTAAACTTCAAATCTGATTTATGGGGACCGGCAGTTGTATACCCTACCCGCAAATCATAGTCTCTTTTACGCAAAAGACTTTCTGATAAAGACGCCTCTTTTTCCCATCCCTTATAATACGAAATTTCCACGCAAAACTCAGGTAGAAATTCACTACAAATGGCATTAAATAGCTTCTGTAGACGCGATACGTAAGCTTTTCGCTTATCACTAAGGGCAATACCGCACTTTACCAGTTGTTGCTCCCAGTAAGCATGCTCAGGCGCATCTAAATTAGCTTGCTTTTTTAATAGTACATTTCTTGTTTTCAACAGCTTTTGGTAGGTTTGAAAGAGCATATTGAAATCATGTTCCACGTGGAACAGCCCCCAATCAATGAACTTTCTCCTTTCACCTGGAGAGCCTATGATAAGGTCTGTACTTTGAGGCGTAAAAAGCTGTACCGGAATCAGACTAACCAAATCGGCCAATCGATGAGAATGTTCGCCGTTAATAGCGCAAGTGAATCGATCGTCTCGCGTGCGTTGTAATCCAATTTTAAACGCCGCCCCGTCACTTTCTGCGCATTGCGCAAAAATACTAAACTGCTGACTATCGTGACGGATCACCGAACTGTGCTTGTGAGTGCGAAAAGAACGCCCAAACCCTAAGTAATATAGGGATTCAATAACAGAAGATTTCCCACTCCCATTTTTACCACTGATGATGGTCAGAGCTTGAGATGGAATAAGCGTGGCACCGACGATATTCCGAAAGTCGGTGAGCTGGACCTTGTCCAGTTTCATAAACTCACTCTAACAAACAGTGTAACATTACCATCTTGAAAAAAGCATTTACCCATAACATTAAAATAAAATTCTAAGATGGCGATGTTGACCTTATAAGCGCATTGGCATAATGACATACAATGCAGAATCATCACCTGCATTTTGAATTAACGCACTGGCATTTGAATCAGACAATACCAACTGGACGTCTTCTGTGGTCAGCGCATTTAATACGTCAATTAAGTAGGCAACATTAAAGCCAATTTCTAAATCATTGCCTTCGTAATTAACGTCAACAATTTCTTCCGCTTCTTCTTGCTCAGGGTTGTTCGCTGTGATTTTCAGTTCACCATTGGAAAGATTTAAACGAACGCCACGGAATTTTTCGTTAGATAAAATGGCTGCACGGGAGAAGGCATCTTTTAACACCGCTTTACTGGCGATGATAGTTTTATCGCCATCACGTGGAAGCACTCTGCGGTAGTCTGGGAACCGACCGTCCACGAGCTTGCTGGTAAAAATAAATTCTGAGGAGAACATGCGGATATGATTCGCACCCACTTGGATTTTAATAGACCGCTCTTCATCACCAATAAGGCGTGCAATTTCCAATACCCCTTTACGAGGAATAATAACCTGACGAGAAGGCAAGGTCGTGGTCTCATAGGCTAACCGGCACAAAGCAAGCCGATGACCATCGGTAGCAACGGTACGGATAATATTGTCTTCGGTTTCTAAAGACATACCATTGAGGTAATAACGTACGTCTTGTTGTGCCATAGAAAAATGCGTGCTGTTGATCAGGCGCTTTAAATCGCTTGCTGGCACTTCAAATTCAACTTCACCTTCCCAGTCTTCCAAGTTTGGATAATCGTTGGCAGACAAGGTAGAAAGGGTATATCGGCCTCGGCCTGCACGTATTAACGCTTTGGTACTGTCTAATGAAAAATGGATCTCCGTTCCATCGGCTATACCCCGACATATATCAAAGAGTTTTTTAGCGGGAACGGTAATTTCGCCTTCTTCAAAATCACCTTCTAAAGGCGTACTTGCTATCAATTCAACTTCGAGATCGGTACCGGTTAACCAAAGTGCGCCTTCACTGACTTTAATGAGCACATTTGAGAGAATAGGTAGTGTATGACGTCGCTCTACAGCGCCGGATACAAGTTGCAAAGGTTGCAGAAACTTTTCACGACTGATGGTAAATTTCATTGATTTACTTTCCCGCCTGGATTGTAAAGTTTTATGAGGACAAGGTTCTTATCAAATTTTTATAATCCTCTTTTATATCATGACTTTCTTCTCTAAGCTGCTCTATTTTTCTACACGCATGAAGAACCGTTGTATGATCACGACCACCAAAAGCATTACCTAACTCAGGAAGGCTATGGTTAGTGAGTTCTTTCGCTAACGCCATGGCTACCTGCCGTGGACGAGCTACACTTCGACTTCTTCGCTTAGAAAGAATGTCAGATACCTTAATCTTATAATAATCTGCCACTGTTTTCTGAATATTATCGACAGTAACTAACTTTTCTTGAAGTGCGAGGAGATCCCGCAAGGCTTCTCTAACAAAATCGATGGTAATTTCTCTACCGGTAAAATTCGCATTCGCAATAACCCGGTTGAGTGCGCCTTCAAGTTCACGCACATTAGAACGCAGACGCTTGGCAATAAAAAATGCCACTTCATCAGGCAGATGTATTTTATTCTCAGCTGCTTTACGCATCAAAATCGCCACCCGAGTTTCTAGTTCGGGGGGTTCAATGGCAATTGTTAAGCCCCAACCAAAACGAGATTTCAACCTGTCTTCAACGCCATCAATTTCTTTTGGATAGCGATCGGAAGTTAAGATGATTTGCTGGTTACCTTCTAACAAGGCATTAAAGGTATGGAAAAACTCTTCCTGAGACCGTTCTTTATTCGCAAAGAACTGAATGTCATCGATAAGGAGTGCATCAACAGAACGATAAAAACGTTTAAAGTCTTCTATGGCATTATTTTGCAATGCCTTAACCATATCCTGAACAAAACGTTCCGAATGCATATACACAATTTTTGCGCCGGGCCGATTGGCAATAATCCCATTGCCCACAGCATGTAATAAGTGGGTTTTACCCAAACCCGTACCACCATAAATAAATAATGGATTGTACGAGCCACCAGGATTATTGGCGACCTGGGTTGCTGCTGCTCGGGCTAACTGGTTTGATTTACCCTCTACGAAGTTATCAAACTGGTAAGTCGGGTTAATATTACTTTTATGCTTCGCTGCCTCCGGAATAGGCACAACAGCCGGAGAGGGCTTCTTCGCAACAGAATCGCTACGGCTTGACGCTTTATTTCTTTGTAATGCAGACAGGGCCGCAGACGTGTGTGCGTGATGATTATTATCACCTTGGGCTAATGCACTTCCCCGCATAGGCGAAGCTTGCCCAGATACCCGCGCAGAAGTCTCACTATTAGGTGATACTGTGGCAGGTTGCCTAGTCCCACCGGTCTGCCCTTGTGTGGCTGAATGAGGAGCCTGTTGCATAGAAGACGGACGACTAACCGGCCGAGCATTACGTGTTGCCACATCAAGATGCAACTGTGGTGAATTATCGCCACAGAATTCATCGAATAACTCAGTAATTTTATCTCTATATTTATCGCGAACCCAATCAAGGACAAAACGATTAGGCGCAAATAACGTCAGCACACCAGAATCTTCTTGTGCTGTTAGTGGTCTTATCCACATACTAAATTGTTGAGTAGGCAATTCCTGGCGTAAGCGCTCGAGGCACATATTCCACAAAGACATAATCTTTATTGGCTCCAAAAAGGATGCTGAAGACGCCAGAAGCGATAAGACAAAGAAGAACAACCGTTCCTTCTTATTATTAGAGAAAGCGGTGATAGAATTCTGGGTAACAGCGATATTTTTTAATTTTTTCTTTGATCGCTGTGGATTATCTGATCTTATGACACCAAAGTAAATCTTGATCTTAAGGGATCACTGGGATCTAATCGCTATATTACTGTTTAATAAGTACTATTTAATTTATTCATGAAAAAGAAAATCCCATTTTTTCAACTACTGTACAAGCGATCAGCCTTTGGGATCTGCGCTAGATTTAACAGGATCTCAATGAGTTTTCTCTTGACTTGTGGATAAATTGAGAGTTTAAAGATAATTATACACAGGCGAAAAAAGGCAAAACCAGACGTATTGTCCACAGCGAACAATAAATAACCATTAAAGAGCAAAAAAACTGCAACTTAGCGCTGATTTACATTGACATCAGCCCGCGAGATCTCTAGAATTCAGCGTCCTTTTTGGATGGGCGACGTAACACACTTAAGCAATCTTGTATAAGGTTTGTGGTTTAGCGAGTTACTTTGAACGTCTAATGTAAACTTTAAAAGTGAGACTTTGGTCATGAAAAGAACATTTCAACCGAGCAACTTAAAGCGCAAGCGTTCTCACGGTTTTCGTGCTCGTATGGCGACTAAAAATGGTCGTAAAATACTAGCCGCTCGCCGTGCAAAAGGTCGCGCTAGCCTTTCTGCTTAAAAGTAATATTCCCAAAGTGGGTGAAAATCAATTTTCCAGGGAGTTACGTCTGTTAACTCCCTCCCACTTTACCTATGTGTTTGATAACGCAATTCCTGCTGTTTCCCCTGCTTTTACTTTATTAGCACGCAAAAATAATCTATCCCATCCACGATTAGGTATTACCCTTGCGAAAAAACGCATAAAGAAAGCCCATGAAAGAAATCGCTTAAAGCGACTCATTCGGGAAAGCTTTAGACATCGCAAACACGCGTTGCCTAATATTGATATCATCGTCGTTGGTAAATCCGGAGCAGATAAACTAACGAATGAAGAAGTATTTTCACTGTTGGAAAAGCAATGGAAAAAACTCGCCAAACGCTGCGCAAAATAAGCATCGCAATTCCTCTGTTACTGGTTAAACTCTACCAGTGGATTATTTCGCCAGTTTTAGGGCAACGCTGCCGTTTCCATCCTTCCTGTTCTTTTTATGCACTAGAAGCATTAAAATCGCATGGATTGATAATTGGCGGTTGGTTATCCATTAAACGCATATTAAAATGCCATCCTTTCAATCCGGGCGGATATGACCCTGTCCCGGGATCACGACATAATAAACACTCGGAATAAAGAGACCTTTATGGAATCCCAACGTAGTTTTCTGCTAATCGGCCTTGCCCTAGTCAGTTTTTTACTCTGGCAACAGTGGCAACAGGATTATGGACCGCAACCCGTGCAACCCGAAGTCAGTGAGCAGGCAACCGTCAGCACAACCGACAACGGTGTACCCTCCGCGCAGCAACAATCATTAGACGTACCGTCTGATATGCAAGCTGATGTACCCAACATTTCGCCTAACATGAACGAAAGCGCTGTTAACCAAAATGGGAACCGCTATGTTCACGTTTTAACTGACACACTAGATTTACAAATCGATCTAGTGGGCGGTGATGTGGTAAAAGCGAATCTTGTGAAGTTTCCACTTACCTTGGAATCATCAGAAAACTACAGCTTGTTGCGACCTAACGATGGCCTTTATATCGCACAAAGTGGTTTGGTAGGTCAGGATGGTCCAGACGGCAATCGTGCTGGCAGACCCCGTTACACTGCAACCTCCAAAGATTTTGTAATGGACGGTGACAGTCTTTCTGTACCACTAACCTGGCAAAATGCAGACGGCTTAAAAATTACCAAAACCTTTAACTTCACTAAAGGTAATCATGACGTTGTGCTGACTTACGCCATTGAAAACGGAACGGCCAATGCCACCCAATTCCTCCAGTATGCACAACTAAAACAAACCACCGATGTGCCCGATCGTAAGAATATGTTTATGCCCACATACCGTGGCGCTGCATTCGGTAGTGAAGAAGATCGTTATCAGAAATACACCTTTGATGATATCGAAGACAAAAGCCTTAAAATCTCCACCGAAGCCGGTTGGGTAGGCATGTTAGAGCACTACTTCGTTGCCGCTTGGATCCCCCCCCAAGAGCAAGAAAATACCCTCTATACTAAGCTTATACAAAACCAATATGCCATTATTGGATTTACCGGTAAGCCGGTTACTGTGGCAAGCGGTGAAACGGCAAGCATCAGTAGTGAGTTGTATTTAGGCCCGAAAGATCAAGACAACCTGGCTAAACTCGCAAACGGCTTAGACCTAACTGTTGACTACGGCATCTTATGGTGGATTTCCCAGCCTCTGTTTGCCTTACTACAGTTTATCCATAGTATTGTGGGCAACTGGGGTCTGGCCATCATACTTATTACCGTGATCGTTAAAGGTGCGATGTTCCCGTTAACGAAGAAGCAATATGAATCCATGGCGCGTATGCGCAACCTGGCCCCTAAAATGCAGCAGCTCAAAGATCGCTTTGGTGATGACAGACAAAAAATGTCACAGGCCATGATGGAGCTTTATCGCAAAGAGAAAGTCAATCCCATGGGTGGCTGTCTGCCGATTATTCTACAAATGCCTATTTTCCTGGCTTTGTATTGGGTACTGTTGGAAAGCGTTGAATTGCGTCACGCCGACTTCTTCCTGTGGATTACAGATCTGTCGGTAAAAGACCCCTACTTCGTATTGCCTGTATTAACCGGTGCCAGTATGTGGTTGCTACAAAAACTACAACCCACAACGGTTACCGACCCCATGCAACAAAAGATAATGCAATTTATGCCCGTGGCAATGAGTATTTTCTTCTTGTGGTTCCCAGCAGGTCTGGTTCTGTACTGGTTAGTCAGTAATATTATTACGCTGGTACAGGCTAAATTGATTTACGCTGCAATGGAAAAGAAAGGCCTTAAATCCAAGTAGTCTTAACAACCTTATATCAGCCCGCACTCGCGGGCTGATTCATCAAAGAAGGGATCCCCATGCCATCTTTCGATATCGTATCTGAAATAAACGTTGAAGAAGTACGTAACGCTGCTGAGAATACTCAGCGTGAACTGGCCACACGATTCGATTTTCGTGGTGTCGAAGCCAGTATTGAATTTAAAGATAAAAAAGTCGTCTTAAAAGCAGAAGGTGAATTTCAGCTTCAGCAGCTAGAGTCCATGTTTAGAAACGCTTGTGCCAAACGAAATTTGGATACCAGCATTCTGGATGTTAAAGACTATGATCAGCATGGCAGAATCTGCACCCAAATCATTGCCTTTAAAGAAGGCATTGATCAGCCTACGGCGAAGAAAATTGTTAAACTGGTCAAGGATGCCAAAATCAAGGTACAAACCGCCATTCAAGGCGATCAGTTGCGTGTGACGGGCAAAAAGCGTGATGATTTACAAGAAGTGATGTCACTGGTAAGAGCCAGTGACCTTGGCCAACCCTTTCAATTTAAAAATATGAAAAGCTAGCATGAATGTATTAGCGTCTGCACAAGATACCATTGTAGCCCAAGCCACAGCGCCCGGTCGTGGCGGGGTGGGCATTGTCCGTGTATCAGGTCCAAAGGCTTCTGAAGTGGCGGAAAGATTAGTGCCCGTCCCTTTAAAGCCTCGCTCGGCGGCATACACCGCTTTTTTGGCCTCAGATAAGCAGATTATTGATCAAGGTATCGCCCTTTTCTTTAAAGGGCCAAATTCCTTTACCGGTGAAGACGTACTTGAGTTGCAAGGACACGGTGGCCAAATCGTCATGGACATGCTGATTGACGCCATTCTCGCCTGTCCCGGTGTACGTTTGGCACGCCCTGGGGAGTTTAGCGAACAAGCATTCTTAAATGACAAACTGGATCTTGCCCAAGCCGAAGCCATTGCAGATCTCATCGATGCCAGCTCAAAGCAAGCAGCTCGTAGCGCTGTACGCTCTCTACAAGGTGAGTTTTCAAATACCATTACTGCCCTTTCTGAACAAATCATACATCTACGGATGTACGTAGAAGCGGCCATTGATTTTCCCGATGAAGAAATCGATTTTTTATCTGACGGTAAAGTCGCCGGTGATTTAGCTGCAATTGTAAGCGCTTTGGCTGAAGTAAAACAAAAAGCAAAACAAGGCGCTTTGCTACGGGAAGGCATGCAGGTGGTGATCGCAGGTCGTCCGAATGCCGGTAAATCCAGCTTGTTAAATGCATTGGCAGGAAAAGACAGCGCCATCGTCACCGACATAGCAGGCACTACCCGGGACGTTCTTCGCGAGCACATTGATATAAACGGTATGCCGGTTCATATTATTGATACTGCCGGCTTAAGAGAAAGCCCGGATACCGTTGAGAAAATAGGGATAGAACGGGCCTGGCAAGCCATTGCAGAAGCAGACAGAGTGCTTTTTGTGGTCGACAGTACTGAAACCAATACCATTGATCCTTATGAAATCTGGCCTGAATTTATGGCGAGATTGCCGGCCAATATTCCCACCACAGTAATTCGAAATAAAGCGGATATTTCTGGTGAAACACCGGGAGTACAACGCATCAACACCCAACATGGGAACATTGATGTTATTGCCTTGTCAGCTAGCACCGGCCTGGGTATTGATACCCTGCGCAGCCATTTAGCCGAAACCATGGGATTAGATACCACAACAGAAGGCCAGTTTATTGCCCGTCGCCGTCATCTCGATGCCTTAGACAAAGCCTCGGAACATGTGGATAACGGCCAGCAACAGCTTCTCAATCACTTGGCCGGCGAGCTACTGGCAGAAGAGCTACGACTTGCTCATCAATCACTAACAGAAATTACCGGTGAATTTACTTCCGATGATCTGTTAGGACGTATTTTTTCGTCATTTTGTATCGGCAAATAAAGCGGCCAATAACACCTTATTTTGTTGACGATAGCCTCTGCAAAGGCAGTGGCAACACTTTTGCCAATGCCTTTCGCGCCACCGGTTACAAAAGTTTTATTGCCAATATGTTTTTATTTCCAATACCGTTAATGAAAGCGATATTTTTGTGTCCGGCTTCAACCAAAGCCAGCACGGCATTTTTGGTGGCAACGTAAGTAAAAAAACCTAAATAGTAAGAGGAAGATATAATTTATAAAATTATGTTTTTAAAGAAGAATTTAAATAGTGACTTGCTTTTTTTTGTCGTAGGAAGAGTAAAACTATTAAGGTTTTTTAATTCTCTTAACACAGCCGTTTTACTCTTGTAATTTTTTTATTAAAAGGGCGTTTCACCTAGTCTGTTTTCCCGTAGGATCGCAAAAATGTGTCAACAATTAGCTTTGACCATTGTTGTTTTTGTGCCTTAGTGGGGGTTTCTTCCGGATGGGTTAGATAGTATAACTGCGGCTCACTTCGAATAGATCCAACAAACACCCTCGCCGCTTCTTCTGCGGTAAGTTCGCCCAATTCAATATCACCGGCCTGCTGGGCTAAAAAAAGTAGCTCTTTTACCTGAGACACACAGGGCTTTGGTCCTGCTTCGTAAAAGGTTTTGCCTAAATTTGGGAAGCGCTCAACCTCTGCTATCACCATTCGTGCTAACGCCAAACCGGATTTTGACAACACGATCTGTAGATAATTATCTGCAATCTCGTGGAGAATTTCACGGATCTTACCCGGAACAAATTGGATATTGCGTATGTTTATCGAAGTTGCAAAACACTCTGATTGGACAACCGCACTAAAGAGGATCTCTTTATTTGCAAAGTGTGCATAAACCGTTGACTTCGAGACCCCCGCCTCCCGTTGAATCATGTCTGTTGTAGCGCCAGCGAAACCATGGGCCAGAAACACTTTTCTGGCTGCTTTAAGTACGGTCATTGCTTTTGCGCCCAATGGCCTTTCTGCACCAAAAGCGCTGCTGGGTACAGCGATTGAATCCGTCATTATGCTTTACCTGTATATGAAAATTATTGACAAGGTTGAGTACTCACCCTATAGTACCGAACTGAGCGGTACAGTTTCAATGGTTATCTACATTAATTATTTATAATATTCGTTACTATACACAGTAAAATCAGGCTATTAAAGCCAATAATAGCATTGGTTTATTTTTTCTCGCACTCAAACTGTACCGGTAAGTTCGGTTCGGTTTTAGTAAACGGCTAACATGAGATCTACAATACATGCGTATACATCATTCCTTAAACGGCTCGCCTTGCGGTCTCTTTCAAACATCTAGCCTAGCTGCGGCCATGGTATTTTTAACCGGTTGCACCGTAGGCCCGGATTATGTTTCGCCGGATATTTCGTTAAACACGCTAAAACTGGGTTCCTCTAGTCATTATAGCCAAACCTATCGTGTGTCAGATGAAGCAATATCCAAACAATGGTGGTCGCTATTTAATGATCCTATTTTATCCGATCTTGAAGAACGCGCCCTTAATGCAAATTTCGATCTACAGCTAATGGCAAGTCGCATAGCCGAAAGTCGGGCGAATTTAGGCATCACTACCGCAGATTTCCAGCCTACCGTCTCGGCAAGTGGCAGCTATGTGCGTGAAGATATCAGTGACAACGGTAAATTTGCCGCATTAGGTGCAAAACCAAGTGGCAATAACTACTGGCAAACGGGGTTTGATGCCAGCTGGGAAGTGGACTTATGGGGCCACATTCAGCGCGCCCAAGAAGGCGCAAGCGCACAATTAGAAGCCACTATTTTAAACAGAGAAGCCTTTAAAGTAACGCTTATGGCCGAGGTTGCCAGCGACTACTTACGTTTTCGTGGTATACAAGCGCAAATACGCATAGCAAAAGAAAACAAACAAATTGCTGAGAAAAAGCTGGCGTTAGTAAAAAGTCGCGTGATAAATGGCTTCGCCACGAACTATGAGATAGCAATGGCCAAAGCCCAGCTAGCCTCAATCAGTGCAATGATCCCCTCGCTGAATGCCCAACGTGATGCCCAAATGAATAAATTGGCGTTATTACTTGGCGAATTACCCAACGCGATGGAAAAACAACTGATACAAGATACTCCTTTACCAGCAATGCCGAAGGAAATACCCATTGGCGTGCCTGCGCAATTAGCGCAAAAGCGACCCGATGTCCTTAGCGCAGAGGCCCAACTTCATCAGGCTACGGCTGAAATTGGTGTTGCCGAGTCAAACTTCTATCCGCGTATAACCCTCGTGGGTAGTGCTGGGTTTGAAGCCTTTGAAAGTAGCGATATTGATAGCTGGGGATCCGGTTTTTTCTCTGTGGGGCCGGCAATATATCTCCCCATATTTCAAGGCGGTAAATTAAAACAACGGTTAAAACTGACCGAAGAAAAGCAAAAAAGTGCGGCTTTGGTTTACCGCAAAACCCTGCTTAATGCATGGCATGAAGTAGATAACGCCCTCGATGATTTAGCCTCACAACGTACCCATCACAACTATACCGAGCAAGCTTATCACGACTACAAGCGGGCGCTTCATTTTGCACAACGACATTATCAGGAAGGTGCGGGCAGTTATTTGGAAGTATTAACCGCCCAACAACAGGTTCTCAGCAGTCAAATTGCACTAAACGATAGTGCCACCAAGGCCACTATCAGCCTTGTTACCTTATATAAAGCATTAGGCGGTGGATGGGATCTTTCCAATCCATCGCAAATAGTCACCGAGGCTAATACCACAACGTCAATGGATGAGGCACATTCAAAATCAGCGTCTGAATACGTGCCGTTAAACATCACTCAACCAACGACCAGTTATGGGGTAACTGATGAAAACTAGCCCCAGCCAACTTACGCCATCACAAGCGCTCCCCAACAACGGGCAGTCAACTACGCCTCAAGTGACCCAAGCCACCGTACTTCCAATACGGGTTTTGGCCGTACTAACGGGTATATTTATCAGTGCCATGATGGCTGGACTGAATAGTCGGGTTGGCTCTTTAGGCTTGGTTGATGTGCGTGGTGCATTAGGGTTCAGTGTGGATAGTGCGTCGTGGTTAACAACCAGCTATGTAGCAGGCGAACTGTTAATTACCCCTTTTGCAACCTGGTTCGCCATTACCTTATCGATAAAACGATTCCATACCTACATGGTGCTGCTGTGTGCAGTTATTGCTTTTATACTGCCATACACATCAAATTTAACCTTGCTTATAGCCCTTCGTTTTGTACAAGGCATTGCCAGTGGCGCATTGGTTCCTTTATTAATGATGATGGCGCTAAAAGCCCTGCCTCTTCATATTCGACTTCACGGCTTAGCGTTATATGCCATGACCGCCACCTTTTCACCAAATATCGCGATTTGGCTTACTGGGCAATGGAGCGATGGACTCCACGAATGGCGTCTTATCTATTGGCAAATTATTCCGCTGTGTCTTCTCGCCATTGGTTTGGTGAACTGGGGCGCACCAAAAGAAGAAATAAAATATCCCCGCTTCTCTCAAGGAAACTGGTTAGGCATGTTGCTGGGCATTACTGGTATGGTGCTACTCACAATATCACTGACTCAAGGCGTCCGATTAAATTGGTTTAATTCGCCCCTTATTACATTGTGTACCGTCAATGGACTTCTCCTTTTCACCCTGTATTTGGTCACCGAATGGTTTCACCCAACGCCCTTTATCAACCTACGTTTATTAGGGCGCAGAAATCTAGGATTAGGATCACTGGTATTTTGCTTTCTGCTGATTACCTTTATGTCAGCTACCGCATTGCCTATGGCCTACTTAGGCGCGCTCCAGGATTATCGAATCATGCAATCTGCCCAATTAGGTTTGATTGTGGGATTACCACAGCTGATCTTAGGCTCAATGGTCGCCCTGTTGCTCTACAAAAAATGGGTTGATGCCCGAATCGTCTTTTCCATTGGTCTATTATGCATTGCCATCGCCTGCTTTACCGGCGCACAACTGAATGCCGACTGGCACAGAGACCAATTTTTACTTGTGCAGATATTACAAGCCATAGGACAACCCATGGCAGTGGTGTCCATGCTATTTCTAATGACCAGTGTCGTCCATCCCCAGGAAGGCCCCTATTTCTCAGGCATCATAAATACACTGCGGGTTCTAGGTACGCTGTTAGGCGGCACGGTAATGGGACATCTTCTTGTCGAACGCAGTCATTTTCATTCAGAAAGGCTGTTGGAACACGCATCAACGGCAAACAATACCTTGCTCACATTAACGAATTCAAACTTAAGCAAAGTGCTTACTCAGCAATCTTTGACTTTATCGGTAGCGGATATTTATCGCCTATTTGGTATTGCGGCCTGCTTAATGATTCCGTTGGTATTAAGTATGACCCATATCCCCGCTCCCAGCGCAAAACCGTCTTCAAATTGATAATTTTAAGGATTTCAAAATGGCTTTACCCACCCCTGTAAAAATCACCATTGCCATAGTCTGCCTCGGCATGATTGCTGGCAGTGTTGTTTACCTAAACCAACCGGAATCTTACAGTACGTCTCAAACCACTGAAGATGCTTATATACAAGCTGATTTTAGTGCTGTGGGACCAAAAGTTGCCGGTACGATAAACACCGTGCTCATAGAAGAAAATCAGCCGGTTAAAAAAGGCGATTTATTGGTTTCCTTAGATGAAAAAGATTTCATTGTGGCCGTTGAAGCCAGTAAGGCGAAGGTTAAAAGCGCACAAGCTAACGTTGCCAGTTTAGAAGCCCAGTTAAAGCAACAAGAATCTGAAATTTTACGCGCAAAAGCAGAAATTGATGCCAATAAAGCCACGTTGGAATTAGCAAAAACAGATAAAACCCGTTTTAGTAACCTCGCTGCAGACGGTTCCGGTAGCCTACAAGCACTGCAACAAGCCACGGCTAAACTCACCATCGAACAAGCAAATTTAACCCAAAATTTAGCTAAACTTTCAAATACTAAACAACAGGTTAATGTACTTCAAGCAAGCTTGGACAACGCCAAAGCCGCTCTGGCTCTTGCCCAAGCAGACTTAGAAGCCAAACAACTGGCTTTGTCATATACCAAGGTGTATTCCCCTATAGAGGGCATTGTGGGACGCAAAACAGCCCGTGTGGGTGAATTTGTCACCCCGGGAAAACCATTAGCTGTCATTGTGCCAACAAGTGCCTTGTATATCACGGCAAACTACCGCGAAACCCAGCTGGCCAATGTAAAAATTGGGCAAGCCGTTGACATTGAGGTAGATGCACTGCCCGACGTTTCTTTTTCCGGAACCGTAGAAAGCATAGGCCCGGCGAGTGGCGTGAGCTATTCGTCAATTGCCCCCCATAACGCCACCGGTAATTTCACAAAAATTGTACAGCGATTACCGGTTCGAATAAGCATTGATACCACCCAAGCCAATGCTAGCCAATTGCGGGTGGGTATGTCTGTCTCCCCCACAATAAATACTGAAAATAGTGATATGAGTTTTTAAATCTAGTTTTATCCCAATACACAAAGCGAGAAACAAAATATGAAAAGACTGGAAGGAAAAGTGGCTGTCGTCACAGGTGCAGCGCAAGGTATCGGTGCGGCATATGCCAAGGGTTTAGCTTCAGAAGGAGCTAAAGTGGTTGTCGCCGATATTGCAGATACCTCATCAGTAGTGGAAGAAATTCGTTCAAATGGGCAAAGTGCTATAGGTTGTACTGTTGACGTAACCAATAATGAATCGTTAAGCAACATGGCTGCCCTAACGGAAGAAAAATTCGGCCCTATCGAAATATTAATCAACAACGCCGCTATTTTTGCTGGCCTTGAATTAAAACCCTTTACTGAAATAAGCGAAGATGAATGGGATTTGGTGATGCGAGTCAATGTACGAGGGCCGTTTCAGTGCGCCAAAGCCATTGTCCCTAGTATGCGTAAAAATGGCCGCGGAAAAATTATTAATATCGCTTCTGGCACCTTTTTGCGTGGCGCCCCAATGTTTTGTCACTATGTGTCTTCTAAAGGCGCTATTGTTGGCCAAACAAGGGCACTGGCTGCTGAACTCGGCGTAGACAATATTTTAGTAAATTGCATTTTAGTGGGTTTAACAGAAAGTGAAGGTGTAAAAGATCATCAGCAATTGGGGGCAGCCAAAGCACCAACAATTGCAGCACGAGTTATAAAACGGGAAATGGTACCGGAAGATTTATTGGGTACCCTTTATTACCTAGCCTCGAAAGACAGTGACTTCATTACCGGACAATGCGTGAATGTTGATGGAGGTGCCATTAACTATTGATTCGTAATAGTGTTTGGTAAATAACACTGACAAAGAGCAATAATAGGTACATTTATTATTGCTCTTTGTTAACCACTACGTTGATATCAAAGCCATGCTTTATGCTTACAATAGCGCTACACTAGAACATCACAGACTTCTTCTGTCAAAAGCTGAGCCCAGACTAAATTACGTTCAAAGTTTACGTAAAAATAGGCATAGCACAGGATAGTAAGTATGATTTCCATTTTGTGTTTCGGGAAATAGCATGTCAAAAACCCTATCAATTATCGTAGGCTCGGTTCTCGGCGCTTCAGAATATGTAGCCGAAGCCCTTGAACAAGTAGCAATACAAGCCGGATATCAAACTCAAGTACATTTTTCACCCGAATTTAACCACATAGATAAAAGCGGCCGGTGGCTCATTTGCACTTCGACACACGGCGCCGGCGAGTTACCGGAAAACATTCAACCCTTCGCCAATGAAATTGCTAAAAATGACCTATCTGGTATCAACGCCTATATAGTGGGGTTGGGAGACAGCAGTTACGATACGTTCTGTTTTGGTGCTAAAAACATGGAAAAGCGGCTTAAAGACGCTGGCGCGACAATTATTGCCGAGCCTTTACATATCGATGTACTAAACCATCCTATACCTGAAGACGTGGCCGTTTCATGGTTTGAAGAACAGTTAAATAGCTGATTATATGTATACTGAAGCAGAATTAAATGCGCTGACATCCTCGCTAACTAACGAAAGCAGAGTATTGTATTGCCTTGGTTTACGGCCGACGGTGGATCTCAATACGGGATTATCTCAACCACTTAATTATAAGTTACTGATTCAGTTATTAAATGGCGACAATAGCAACACAAATCCTTTTACACGGGGCCAGCAGATCAATAAGTTACTCGGTGAACTAGAGCAAGCAGGACTCATTGCGTTACAGGACGATATGTCTTTATCTTTGTCGTTAAGTAGTAAACGGTTATTGCTGCCCCTTTGTCGCAGCAAACAAGATAACTACACCCATTTACATCGCCAATTCACACCAATCCATGGCACTTGGAAACCTGATCCCACACTTTTTGAGGAAATGGCAAACCTCATCGGTTTAATCAACCGTGACTTTAATGAAGAAGATATCGGCGAATTTGTCGCCTATTGGCTGGGTCGACCCGATGCGGTATTTAGCCATTTTCAGTGGACGCAAAAATTCACCTATGCATTAAAAAGAAAACGCACCAATACGGATTATACGTCAACCAAAAAGGTAGGTAGCCAAAGCGTCCCCGTTGCACCCGGCATCGAAGCAGACGATAATGCAAAAAAACTGGTTGAAAAGTATGCTTCCAATAAAAAAGGCTGAAAGCAATGCAATCACTAAAAGATAAACTAAACGCACTGGCTCAAGCGATGGGTAAACCCCCTGTTGAGGAAGGCTATACCGATTACGAAACCCTGCGCAAAGACTATGAGCGTAAAGCCAATGAAGAAATACGGCAACTGCAGCAAGACAGTAAAAAGCAACGTATTACAGATATTCATGGCCGCTCGGATCTCAATCCCCGCTGGACCTTTGCAAATCTTGTTGAAGACAGTGATGATGTGATAGAAGCGGTAAGCATTGCCCATTCCTTTATCGCTGCCCATAGCGATAGAGAGTGGCGACAAGCAGGTTCCCACATGATGTTGTTTTACGGTGATTATGGCCGTGGCAAATCCCATATTGCTGGTGCCATTGCCCATGAACTTATCGAACAATATGAAATTACCGTTCTATACAGACAGCTTTCTACGCTAATGGAAATGCGTCACTTTTCCTTCGATTTTAGTTCCCAAGACAATATCGGTCAGCGTTTTAGAGAAACACACCAGGAACTTCTGGATGTGGATCTACTGATCTTAGACGAAGTGTGCGTGAACGAAACCCTATTGAAAAAGAACCAGCAAAGTTGGCTAGGAAACTTACTCAGACAACGTTTAGTGAACAAAAAGAACTGTATATTGATCACCAATCATAATCTCAACGAACTGGCCCTCGCCCTTGGTAAATATTGCTTCGAATCTATAAAAGAATACGACACCTACAAGGTGCGTTTTTCTGGCCCAAGTCGACGGGAAGGGCTCACGCCTGACGAAAATTCAAACGAAACGCCCCCTCGCTATCAGCCCAATCAGCTTCGTTGATCCTTTTTACCGTCATAAATCGACCAATTAACCCACTAAATATGCCATCTACACAGTTATTTTTAGGTGGCATCGCTATTTTTTCCCTTTTTACTCGTAAAAGTCAGATCTGAAAAAGACATCCGAACAAGAAATTTATGATCCTTGTGGAAAAGATCTAATCACAGGCAGATCCCATCTACAGATACCAGAACGAATGCGATCCCAAGATCAATTTATGATCTTTTAGACAAGTTATCCCCAACAGGATCACAATTTGATCACCCCTGTGGACAGGATCCCCTAGAGTACTGTGCATAAGCTTTGATCACCGATGGCATAAGTTTTAAGAATTTTTCATCTGTGGATAACATAGGGGGTTATACACATGATCTAAGTGGGTTATGATCCCATGTATACCTGACTTATTATCGTCGTAAGATCATGATCTCAACTAACATTTAGCAGTTACTAACAGATCTTAGCGATCCTAATAAATATAAATATAAAGATCTTAAAAGAGATCTTTAAATCTATAAGGGACAAGCAAAAGCGAACAGCAACACAGTATTGAAGAAAATTTAACCATTTCCATTAGTGAATAAGTCAGCTAAAATACGCGCCCTTTTCTGATATAGCTTGTTAAGCTTGTAAAAGAAAAAATACTTTTAATCCCCCGAATATTGTGAGGTTCAACATGTTTTACCAAGATGCCTTTGATGTCATCGTTGTTGGCGGCGGACACGCTGGAACCGAAGCTGCATTTGCTGCAGCAAGGATGGGTGTAAAAACCCTATTGCTAACTCACAATATTGAAACCATTGGGCAGATGTCTTGTAATCCAGCTATCGGTGGGATCGGTAAAGGTCATCTTGTAAAAGAGATCGATGCCCTGGGCGGTGCTATGGCGTTGGCCATTGATCAAGGTGGGATCCAGTTTAGAACACTAAACTCCAGCAAAGGCCCAGCGGTAAGAGCCACACGGGCACAAGCGGATCGGATCTTATACCGCCAAGCCATACGCAATATGGTAGAAAATCAGCCCAATCTTTCTGTGTTTCAGCAAAGCTGTGATGATGTGATCGTAGAAAACGATCAAATTACTGGTGTTGTTACCCAAATGGGTCTTAAATTTAAAGCCAAAACAGTGGTATTGACGGTGGGGACTTTCCTTGGTGGAACCATTCATATTGGCTTAGAAAACTACCGTGGTGGGCGAGCTGGCGATCCACCTTCCATTGCGTTAGCCGAACGTTTACGAGCATTACCTTTTAGAGTTGATCGGCTTAAAACCGGTACACCTGCTCGTCTTGATGCCCGTACTTTGGATTTTAGTGTGATGCAGGCACAGCCTGGTGATTCACCCACACCGGTATTTTCTTTCATGGGTAACCGGGAGATGCATCCGGAACAAATCAATTGCTATATCACCCATACCAATGAAAAAACCCACGAGATCATTCGCAGTGGTTTAGATCGATCTCCGATGTTTACTGGTGTTATCGAAGGCGTTGGTCCTCGCTATTGCCCTAGTATTGAAGATAAGATCACCCGTTTTGCTGACAAAGATTCTCATCAGATATTTGTTGAGCCAGAGGGACTTACCAGTGTTGAGGTATACCCTAACGGCATATCAACCAGCTTGCCTTTTGATATTCAGCAAGCCTTAGTTCACTCTATTCGTGGGTTTGAAAATGCCCATATTATTCGTCCAGGCTACGCCATCGAGTATGATTTCTTTGATCCAAGAGATCTCAAACAAACCTTGGAAACCAAATTTATCCAAGGCTTGTTCTTTGCCGGGCAAATTAACGGCACTACGGGTTATGAAGAAGCGGGCGCTCAAGGGTTAATTGCCGGTGCAAATGCGGCGTTACAGGTGCAGCAAAAAGATCCCCTCGTATTACGACGGGATCAAGCTTACATGGGCGTGCTCATTGACGATCTGGCCACCATGGGCACCAAAGAACCTTATCGCATGTTTACCAGCCGTGCTGAATACCGGTTGTTACTTAGGGAAGACAATGCTGATAGCCGCTTAACGGCGTTAGGTCACGAACTGGGGCTGGTGGATGAACAACGTTGGGCTGCGTTCAATAAAAAAATGGACACTGTGGAAAAAGAATTGCAGCGACTACGTGGTCAGTGGATCCACCCAGAGCATACGGCAACGCCAGCCCTAAACGAACATCTTAAAAATCCCGTGAGCCGCGAACACTCGCTGGAAGAATTAATCAGACGGCCAGAAATGACCTACCGTTCATTGATGGCCATCGAAGGCATTGGGCCGGGTGTTGAAGATCCTATCGCAGCCGAGCAAGTGGAAATTCAAATTAAATACGCCGGCTACATTGCCCGTCAACTCGACGAAATTGCCAAAGCGCAGCGTCATGAAAATACCTTACTGCCAGTGGATTTTGATTACAGCAAAATATCCGGCTTGTCTAACGAGGTGGTGGCTAAATTGACGGATGCCCGTCCAGAAACCATTGGCAAAGCATCTCGGATCTCAGGGATCACGCCTGCAGCTATTTCCCTGTTATTGGTTTATTTGAAAAAGCATGGTTTGCTTCGAAAGCAGGAATTAAAAACAGCGTGAGTAGTGTTGATCCTAACAAACTGAATGACATACTAATTAGCGGTTGTGAAAAGTTACAACTGGGTGTGTCTGGGTTACAGGCAGAACAGCTTGTAAACTACGTTTTGAATATGCATAAATGGAATAAAGCCTATAATTTGACCTCGGTAAGGGATCCAGAGCAAATGATGGTCAAACATATATTGGATTCTTTGGCGGTCACGCCGTTTATTACCGCCAACAAGGTGATCGATGTGGGTACAGGGCCAGGCTTGCCAGGCATGCCTTTAGCTATCTTGCATCCGTCGGTGTCATTTACTTTGTTAGATAGTTTGGGCAAAAGAGTTCGATTTATGAAACAATGTGCCTATGAACTGGGCCTGTCCAATGTCAGTCCTGTTCATAGCCGGGTCGAGGAACACATTCCTGAAAGTCCTTATGACATCGTACTAAGCCGTGCATTTGCGTCTTTAAAAGATATGTTGCACTGGTGTCAACATCTGGTAGATTCATCAGGAGTCTTCCTTGCACTTAAAGGGCAATTTCCTCAAAGTGAAATAGACGAAGTAAGCGATCACTTTCAGATCGAATCGGTATCAGAATTGAAGATACCAGATTTGATTGGTGAGCGACATTTAGTAACAATTCGAAAAGTCTAACGGGTACATAGTGGCGAAGGTAATCGCGATTGCGAATCAAAAAGGTGGCGTAGGAAAAACAACGACCGCAGTGAACGTTGCAGCGTCTATGGCGGCCACCAAACGTAAAGTATTGCTCATTGATTTGGATCCCCAAGGCAATGCCACCATGGCCAGTGGTGTTGATAAATACGAAGCCGAAGCGACGTGTTTTGAATTGCTCATTGAAGAAAAACCCATCGACGATGTCATTGTTAAAGAGACCTCAGGTAAATATGATCTGATTGCGGCCAATGGAGATGTAACCGCCGCAGAAATTAAGTTGATGGAAATGTTTGCCAGAGAAGTGCGATTGCGTAATGCTCTCGCATCGGTGGCAGACTATTATGATTTTATCTTTATTGATTGCCCGCCTTCACTTAACCAGTTAACCGTTAATGCCTTGGCTGCTGCCGATTCTGTGCTAGTACCGATGCAATGTGAATATTACGCCTTAGAAGGGCTAACCGCTTTGATGGATACCATTCAGAAGTTGGCTTCTGTTGTTAATCCGGCACTTAAAATCGAAGGGGTATTACGTACTATGTATGATCCTCGAAACCGATTAGCTAACGATGTGTCTGAACAACTCAAGCGGCATTTTGGCGAACAAGTGTATCGCACCGTTATTCCACGTAATGTCAGGCTCGCTGAAGCACCTAGTTTTAGTATGCCCGCTATGTATTATGATAAATCGTCTGCGGGTGCAAAGGCTTATCTTGCGTTGGCTGGCGAAATACTTCGTCGGCGGGAAAAGGCAAATCCTCCCGCAAAAGCCAGTTAATTTGATAAACTACGCTTTTAAATTATTGGTCTATATCGCGAGTCATTGAGGAAATTATGTCTGCAAAGAAACGAGGACTTGGACGCGGTCTGGATGCGTTACTTGCAACCAGCCAGTCTTCATCTGCCCGTCAGGAAGGTCAATCAGAACAATCATCAGCAGGTCAAAGCGAATTAAGCAAACTGCCTATTGAGTTTTTAACGCCCGGGAAATATCAGCCCCGTAAAGACATGTCTCCTGAAGCATTGGATGAGCTGGCCTCGTCAATTCGTTCTCAAGGCGTGATCCAACCCATAGTGGTACGTACTCTTAGCCGTGATAAATACGAAATTATTGCAGGTGAACGGCGATGGCGCGCGGCGCAACTGGCAAAGTTGGATGTGGTGCCATGTCTGATTAAAAATGTTCCCGACGAAGCCGCTGTGGCAATAGCGCTGATTGAGAATATCCAGCGTGAAGATTTAAATGCTATGGAAGAAGCCCAGGCATTAGAGCGGTTGATGAAGGAATTTGAACTGACCCATGCACAAACTGCAGAAGCTGTGGGAAAATCCCGAGCTACAGTGACAAATTTGCTGCGTCTTAATAATTTAAATGACGATGTAAAGTTACTGCTTGAGCATGGTGATATTGAAATGGGACACGCTAGAGCCTTGCTTGCTTTGGACGGAGAACAACAAACGGAAGTGGCACAAGTGGTTTCTGGTAAAGGATTAACTGTAAGGGACACTGAAAGGTTAGTTCGAAAATGTCTTGAACCTGCAAAACCAAAACCAGAGAAAAAAATCGATCCTGATGTACAAAACCTGATGACACAGCTTTCAGACAACCTCGGTACCCAGGTTTCCATCGATCATAACACCAAAGGTAAAGGTAAAATAACGATTACATTCAATGATTTAGACCAGCTGGACGGTATCCTTTCAAAGATTCACTAACGGTTTACGGCTACTGTGTAAATTATTTGTTTACTGTGGTCGTTATCGTCTTATTTTTCACGTACAATGCGCCAAGTCCTGTTATACATAAAGAAAATTTTCAGAATAACTTTCAAAACGCGATGTATGGTTGAAAATAATCGATAAAACAGTATACTTCTGACGCTTTTTGATTGGGCTTGAATAACCGAAACGATGATAAAAACAGATTTGGTGAGTGGCGGGAGAAAACTTGCCAGGCAAGCAATACAGTTTCAGTTGCTTGTACTCATACTGTTAGTGGTTGTCATCGCATTGACAATATCGTCTGAAGCCGCAATTTCTGCAGGCATCGGCGGATGTATCAGTATTGTCCCTAATTTCATTTTCGCGTTATTTGCCTTTCGCTATGCCGGTGCCAGTAAGAATGAATTGGTAGTACGGAGTTTTAGCCAAGGAGCTAAATTACGTTTGGTAATGGCAGTGATTTTATTTGTTATTGCGTTTAAAGGTCTTAATGCAATACCGGAAGTGGTATTTAGCGCCTTCGCAGTAACATCCGCCAGCTATTGGCTGGCAATGTTTCGTCAAAAATAACGAGAACTAAAAATACTAATACCTTTGTAGCAAGACCAGGGTATTACAGACGAAACGCTGAAAAGTTTTTAAACTTTAATTTTTAGGTTGAAACATGGCATCTGAGATAACAACACAAGAGTATATTCTCCACCACTTGACCAATGCCACCATGTGTAGCACAGACGATGGTCTGAAATTTAGTCATGGTGAAGAACTTCATAATGCAGGCCAAGTCTGTGCAGACGCAGGTTTTTGGGTATGGAACATTGATACCATGGCCTGGTCCATCGGGTTGGGTATTCTGTTTTTGTGGTTTTTCCGCAAAGTTGCAAAAAAGGCGACTTCCGGTGTTCCTAGTAAAACTCAGGCATTTATTGAAATTCTAGTGGAATTTGTCAACAACAACGTGCGTGACTCCTTCCACGGGAAAAATAACCTCATAGCGCCTTTGGCGTTGACCATTTTTGTGTGGGTCTTTTTGATGAACCTGATGGACCTTGTACCTGTTGATTTCTTGCCCACAGCGGCCGGAGAAATCGCCCATGCTGCAACCGGCGTGGATCCGCATAATGTATATATGAAGGTCGTACCTACAACGGACATTAACCTAACCCTCGCGTTAGCGTTAGGCGTGTTCATTTTAATCATCTTCTACTCTATAAAGGTAAAAGGTGTGGGTGGCTTCTTGAAAGAACTGACTTTCCAGCCATTTAATCACTGGGCATTCATTCCAGTTAACTTCATTTTAGAAACGGTTACGCTGCTGGCCCGTCCATTTTCTTTGGCCCTGCGGTTATTCGGTAACCTCTATGCAGGTGAGCTGATTTTCATCCTTATTGCTACCCTGGGTGTATGGCAGTTACCACTGCATTTCCCTTGGGCTGTCTTCCATATTCTGGTTATCGTGCTACAAGCGTTCATCTTTATGATGTTAACCATTGTGTATCTAAGCTTGGCACACGAAGACCATTAATGTAGTCCGGAGCACACGCCTAGCGGCTAGCCGACAGGCGTGTGATTCAAACTGTTTTACTTTTACACTTTAACTTTAAATTTAACTTAAATCGGAGACGTACATGTTATACATCGCTGTTGCAATACTGATCGGTCTTGGTGCCCTGGGTACCGCTATTGGTTTCGGTCTGCTGGGTGGTAAATTCTTGGAATCTGCTGCTCGTCAACCAGAACTGGCTCCTCAACTGCAAGTTAAGATGTTTATCGTAGCGGGTCTTATTGACGCCATCGCAATGATCGGTGTTGGTATCGCGCTATACCTTCTGTTCGCTGTTGGTGCTTAATTTTTTTAAAAACCTATTTTTTAGCGAACATATGAGGAGGAGCGGTCGTGAACATTAACGCCACTCTATTAGGTCAATTAATCGCGTTTATCGTCTTTGTGTGGTTCTGCATGAAGTACGTATGGCCACCTTTGTTGGCTGCGATTGAAGACCGTCAGAAGAAGATTGCCGATGGCTTGGAAGCTTCTGTTCGGGCCGAAAAAGACCTAGAACTGGCTCAGGAAAAAGCCACTGAGCAGTTAAAAGAAGCGAAGGCGCAAGCAGCTGAAATTATCGAGCAAGCCAAGAAGCGTGCTAATCAACTTGTTGAAGATGAAACGCAGAAAGGTCAAGCCGAGCGCGAGAAAATTATCGCTCAAGGTTATAGCGAAATTGAAGCTGAACGCAATCGTGCCAAGGAAGAATTACGTGCCCAGGTGGCAGCATTAGCTGTTGCAGGTGCAGAGCAAATTCTTCAACGTGAAATCGATGCAAATGCACAAACCGACATTGTTGAAAAACTTGTCGCTGAGCTATAAGGGGAAATGAGCCATGTCTGAATTGACAACTGTCGCTCGCCCTTACGCTAAAGCTGCTTTCGATTTTGCTGTCGAGCATAACGCTATTGCCAACTGGCAAGACATGCTGATGTTTGCCAGCGAAGTTGCGAAAAACGACGACGTGCACCAGCTAATGACTGGTGCCGTAGCCGCGGAGCAACTCGCTGAGATATTCATCAACCTATGTGGTGAACAGCTCGATGAACACGGTCAGAACTTCATTAAAGTTTTGGCAGAAAATAAACGTTTGGTTGCGCTGCCAGAGATTTCAGTACTTTTTAATGCACTGAAAGCCGATTATGACAAAGAGGTAGAAGTGAATTTAACTTCGGCTTCTGCGTTGTCTGAAGCTCAAAAGGCAGAAATTAGCGCATCGTTAGAAAAACGTTTGGCACGTAAAGTGAAGCTTAATTGTAACGTGGACCCTGCTCTGGTCGCCGGATTTGTAGTAAAAGCCGGTGATACAGTTATTGATGGTTCCGTCAAGTCAAAATTGAACCGTCTCGCAGACGCGTTGCAAGCATAACGGGGATAAGAGCATGCAACTTAATTCCACTGAAATTGCAGAACTGATCAAGAAAAGAATTGAACAGTTTAATGTTACCAGTGAAGCACGCACCGAAGGGACTATCGTCGCTGTAACCGATGGTATTATCCGCATTCACGGCCTTGCCGATGTAATGCAAGGTGAAATGATAGAGCTTCCAGGCAGTCGCTATGCCATCGCACTAAACCTTGAGCGTGACTCAGTAGGTGCGGTAGTGATGGGTCCTTATGCGGACCTGCAGGAAGGTACAAAAGTCCAATCTACCGGTCGTATCCTGGAAGTACCAGTTGGCCGCACACTGTTAGGGCGCGTTGTAAACACCCTGGGTGAGCCAATTGATGGTAAAGGTGCGATTGAAGCCGAAGGTTTTGAACCAGTAGAAAAAATTGCACCGGGTGTAATCGAACGTCAATCGGTTGATCAACCTGTGCAAACAGGCTACAAGTCTGTTGACTCCATGATTCCAATCGGTCGTGGTCAGCGTGAGTTGATCATCGGTGACCGTCAGTGTGGTAAAACAGCTATGGCTGTTGATGCCATCATCAACCAGAAAAATACAGGCATTAAATGTGTGTATGTAGCTGTAGGTCAAAAAGCCTCTACTATTGCTAACGTGGTACGTAAGCTAGAAGAGCACGGTGCAATGGCTCACACAATTGTTGTGGCTGCATCAGCTTCTGAATCTGCTGCTCTACAATACTTAGCGCCCTACTCTGGTTGTACTATGGGTGAGTTTTTCCGCGACCGCGGTGAAGATGCGCTGATCGTATACGATGATTTGTCTAAGCAAGCGGTTGCTTATCGTCAAATTTCATTGTTGCTGAAGCGTCCTCCTGGTCGTGAAGCTTATCCTGGTGATGTTTTCTACCTTCACTCCCGTTTGCTGGAACGTGCTGCCCGTGTAAACGACAAGTACGTTGAGCGCTATACTAACGGCGAAGTGAAAGGTAAAACGGGTTCTTTGACAGCATTGCCTATCATCGAAACTCAAGCTGGTGACGTATCAGCATTCGTACCTACTAACGTTATCTCAATTACCGACGGTCAGATCTTCTTAGAAACTGACTTGTTTAACGCGGGTATTCGTCCTGCGGTTAACGCCGGTATTTCAGTATCTCGTGTTGGTGGTGCCGCACAAACTAAGATCATCAAGAAATTAGGTGGTGGTATTCGTTTGGCCTTGGCACAGTATCGTGAATTGGCAGCGTTCTCTCAGTTCGCTTCTGACCTTGACGATGCCACCCGTGAGCAACTGGAACACGGTGAGCGCGTAACTGAACTGATGAAGCAGAAGCAATATACGCCTCTGTCTATCGCAGATATGGGTGTGTCTCTGTACGCCGTTGAAAAAGGCTTCTTAAAAGATGTAGAGCTGAACAAAATCTTGGATTTTGAAGCAGCACTACACGCTTACATGAACAGCGAACACGCTGAGCTGATGAAGTCTATCAATGAAACCGGCAACTACAACGACGACATTGATTCTCAGTTGAAAGACGCTTTAACCAAATTCAAAGCGACCCAAACTTGGTAATCAATGGTGCTGACAGATACAGTGGTTGATGTCAGCACAATTCGTTGAGTAATCGGAGAGATAATCATGGCCAGCGGTAAAGAGATTAAAGGTAAAATTGGGAGTATTAAAAATACTCAAAAGATTACCAGTGCGATGGAAATGGTTGCTGCGTCGAAAATGAAAAAGGCGCAGGAACGTATGGCTCATGGCCGTCCATACGCGCAAAGCATGCTTAAAGTGATTGGTCACATTGCTAACGGTAACCTGGAATATCGTCATCCTTATTTAGAAGAGCGTGAGATAAAACGGGTTGGCTTTATTGTGATATCTACTGACCGCGGATTATGCGGCGGTTTGAACACCAATGAGTTCAAACTGGTTACCCAAAAAGCGAAAGAACTAAGCGAACAGGGTGTCGAAGTAGATTTTGCAGCATTAGGTTCGAAGGCTTGTGCATTCTTTAACCGGTTTGGGGGCAAGTTACTTGCTGCTGAAACAGGGTTAGGTGATGCGCCTTCAGTAAGTGATGTGGTAGGCGTAGTTCGCGTGATGTTACGCGCCTACGACGAAGGACAGTTGGACAGAATTTATCTGGTTTACAACAACTTCGTTAATACCATGTCGCAAACGCCTGTGATGAATCAATTATTGCCTTTGCCTAAGTCAGAAGACGAGACATTAAAGCATCGTTGGGATTATATATACGAGCCCGATCCAAGAGAAATCTTAGAGTCGTTAATGGTGCGTTATATTGAGTCTCAGGTATACCAAGGTGTTGTGGAAAATGCAGCATCGGAGCAGGCAGCACGTATGGTTGCAATGAAAGCGGCAACCGATAACGCCGGCAACCTTATCGATGAACTGCAATTGGTGTACAACAAAGCGCGTCAGGCTGCAATCACACAAGAAATTAGTGAGATTGTTAGCGGTGCCGCAGCGGTGTAGCAAAGGTTTAGAAGAGATAACGAGGACAAATTATGAGTCAAGGTAAGGTCGTCCAAATCATTGGCGCCGTTGTGGACATCGAGTTTCCACAAGATGCGGTACCAAGAATATATGACGCGCTGAAAGTGACCGAAGGTGACTTATCTGGGTTAACCCTGGAAGTGCAACAACAATTAGGTGGCGGCGTTGTTCGTGCCATCGCGATGGGTACCACTGACGGTTTACGTCGTAATACTGCAGCAGAAAATACAGGCGCGCCTATTATGGTGCCAGTGGGTACATCCACACTGGGTCGTATTATGGACGTGTTGGGTAACCCTATTGATGAAGCGGGTCCGATTGGTGAAGAAGAGCGTATGTCTATTCACCGTGAAGCGCCTAGCTATGAAGATCAGTCCAGCTCTGTTGAACTGCTCGAAACAGGTATTAAGGTTATCGACCTGGTTTGCCCATTCGCTAAGGGTGGTAAAGTGGGTCTGTTCGGTGGTGCCGGTGTTGGTAAAACCGTAAACATGATGGAGCTTATCCGTAACATCGCTATCGAACACAGTGGTTTCTCTGTATTCGCTGGTGTGGGTGAGCGTACTCGTGAAGGTAATGACTTCTATCACGAAATGAACGAATCTAACGTACTGGATAAAGTATCGTTGGTTTACGGTCAGATGAATGAGCCGCCTGGAAACCGTTTGCGCGTAGCGTTAACGGGCCTGACAATGGCTGAGAAATTCCGTGATGAAGGTCGAGATGTACTGTTCTTCGTTGATAACATTTATCGTTATACCCTAGCAGGAACGGAAGTATCAGCCTTGTTAGGTCGTATGCCTTCTGCGGTAGGTTACCAGCCTACATTGGCTGAAGAGATGGGTGTATTGCAAGAACGTATTACCTCCACGAAGACAGGTTCAATTACATCTATTCAAGCGGTATACGTACCAGCCGATGACTTGACTGACCCGTCTCCGGCAACCACCTTTGCTCACTTAGATGCAACGGTTGTATTGTCTCGTGACATTGCGTCTTTGGGTATCTATCCTGCGGTTGACCCACTGGATTCCACCTCTCGTCAGTTGGATCCTTTGGTCATCGGTCAAGAGCATTATGATGTTGCCCGTGGCGTACAAACGGTACTGCAACGTTATAAAGAACTGAAAGACATTATCGCAATCCTGGGTATGGATGAGCTGTCTGAAGAAGACAAGCAAGTCGTTTCACGTGCTCGTAAGATTCAGCGCTTCTTGTCTCAACCTTTCTTCGTAGCAGAGGTATTTACCGGTTCGCCTGGTAAATATGTTTCTCTGAAAGACACGATCAGTGGCTTTAAAGGCATTTTGGACGGTGAGTATGATCACCTGCCAGAACAGGCTTTCTACATGGTTGGTTCTATCGACGAAGCCTTGGAAAAAGCCAAGAAATAAGAATGAGGTTGGGCAGAGTCGCCTCTGCCTCAACCCTGTTCACGTTCCTTACTGAGGAGGTTTAAATGGCAGCTATGACAGTTCATCTGGATGTGGTAAGCGCAGAAAAAGAGATATTCTCTGGTCTGGTTGAAGCATTACAGGTAACAGGAAGTGAAGGTGAACTGGGTATCTATCCAGGTCACGCGCCACTGATCACTGCAATTAAACCTGGTATGGTGCGTTTGGTTAAGCAGCACGGTGAAGAAGAGATGATTTATGTTGCCGGTGGGGTGTTAGAAGTCCAACCCGGTACCGTCACTGTTCTTGCTGACACGGCTGTTCGAGCCGAAGATTTGGACGAACAATCAGCAGTTGAAGCGAAACGTCGTGCTGAAGAGCACATCGCCAATCCAGGCGCTGATTTTAATTATGCAGAAGCAGCACAAGAGTTGGCAGAAGCCATCGCGCAGTTGCGGCTTATTCAGAAGTTGCGTAAGTAATCAATCAGCAATGCAAAAAACCGGCTTTATGCCGGTTTTTTTGTGTGCTGAGCAATCACCCACCGATCACGCAACATGCGCTCTTGGCGTTCCCCATGACACAGATCCACCGACTATCAAATCTAAACCACCCAAATCTAGGTACCTTTATTAGCCGCTAAAAAGCGACGCTATTTACGACTATTAATCATATTGAAAGATACTCTATGGCTCTGCTTTAAAGTTATACGAAACGGGCTTCTTTTAGCGTGAAAAATAATCAATTAGATTGAAATGTGATGATTTTTAGCGCAATTATTAAATTATAGCTGGTACTGTTGAAATGTAAGTTATTCTCATTACACTAGCGTAAAAATACTAATAAGATGGACTAACAATAAGGTACGATGGATCTTGCTGTTAGCTGGATGAAAGCACTATGACTTTTCGCTATCCGACTACCCATTCTTCCCCTTTTTTTGGGGTGCCTTTACTGTATTTATCAGTCTGTTTCTTGGTTAATTACTTCACCGGTGTCCTTGATTATGAATCGATTACAGGACAAAGAAGTCAGCGCGACTTTAATACTGCTATCGGTTTACCTCTGTTTACGACATTTTTCTGGATCACCCTTAGGGTTCAGCAACAACATGTTGCCCGCATCATTATGCGTTATCTGACGGATAACAACGTACTGAGTCATTTTTCAATGCATCGTAGGCGATTAGCAGAAAAGCTGATTGTTCATACCTACGTTGCTGCTATAGCCGGTATTTTCGTTACGCTGGTATATATCATTAGTGAAGATCTTCTTGTGAGTGGGTTGTCTGTTAAAATGGCGGCATTGTATGTGATGGCGTTTTCCTTTTGGTTTTTCTTTTGGCTGTTTATGTTTCAATCCCTATCGACTACTCATTATCTTATCAGTCATTTTACTCGGCCTAGGGCGACAACAAGCCGGGAACTGGTTGGAATTAGACGAGTGCTGATACTGGCTACCGAAAATATCTTGTTTGTGCTGGCAGCCATGGCAATTTCCCCCGTTTTTTGGTTCAACATATCTGTGCCCGCCATTGATGCTTGTACGCTAACTTTTTTTGCCAGCGTTATGTTAATTTACCTTGCTTATCCAGTGTTTAAATTGCACAGAGCCATACGTAAACGAAAAGAAGAGATATTAAACTCCCTAATAGATGCGTTGCGATTTAAGTATGGCACATGCAGTGATGCTCATGGGGCGAAAAGACTCGAAATTACCGAATTAGAACGGGAAATCGAAGCGGTGGAAGCGGTTACCCCTACCTATTGGGGCTCATTTCAGTTCAGTAAGGTTATGGGCGTGATCTTGCTTGTTCCTGGCTCTTGGTTACTCATCCATCATCTCCAACTGTTAGTATTTCACTAATTCAAGGGCTCCGTTATTTACCTGCGCTGATGATTTGCTGGGCCCTGCCACTGTAATTGCATTGCATCTTGCAAATTGTATAAGGGCCTAACATCGCACCTGTCTGTATGGGACAGGGTGTAAGCGACGGCTTCCAAGGTCGATAAGCTGTTATCGCGCTGGGTGTGACGAATGGTATAAGTGCTATTAGGCGGCGCTGAAAAATGGTATTGGGGCAATAGGTGTAATTGCTTATGCCGACACCAAAGCCCATAGGCTTGACGCCAACTCCCATCAAACAGAATAAGCAGATCATGGGGCGTGTTGTTGTTCATCTGCTCTAATGGCGAGCTAGTTGGTGAAGGGTAAATTATTGCTGGATAATTTGCTAGGTTAAGGTAATGAGTTAATTGTGTTTTAAAGTCATCCTGGTTTTCAATAAGTACCACAAGATTCTGTAGCGAAAGTTTAAGTAACCGTACGGTGTTTTTCGCATGATGTACTTCTTTAGGATGTTGTATAACGAGTACTTTTACTGATGATTGGATTGGCTGTATTGCAAAGCAGAGGCAGGTACTAGCGGGGAAATGACATTGTTTGCAATATTGTCGCATGGGGCCTTTAACTGTGGTGATCACTAAATATGTCTGTACCTGATAGCATAACAAAAATTCTCTCAGTGGCGATGATTATACCTGTAGGTCGGGTTGCCACTTATGGTCAGATTGCCGATTTGGCCGGGCTACCAGGTAGAGCACGGTTAGTGAGTAAAGCTTTAAAAAAAGCGGATCATGATATGTCTATTCCATGGCATCGCATATTGCGTTCAGATGGCAAAATTGCCTTTGCGGCAAATTCCGAGCAAGCACAAGAACAAAAGCAGCGTTTACTGAGTGAAGGTGTGGCGATATCTGGTTACCGTATTACACTTAAACAATACCAGTGGCAACCCGAACTCCACGATTTACTCCATCGATTAAAATATTAAGTGGTTTGACGTATACAAACTATAATTATCGTATATTAGTTATACCTAAATTATTTCTAAAACACGTATAATTAATAAAGGATAAGTACTCGGTATCATCAGGGACAAACGAAGTGGCAGAAAGCGATCTAAAAATTATATCTATTGGTGACTTAAAGCCTGGTATGTATGTGAATCAGATTGCCAAGCAATCGGGCAAAATTAAGATAAAATCACAAGGAAGAGTTACCAGCCAATCTATTGTAACTGCATTGCGTAAGCGTGGCGTTCTTAAAGTTGTGATCGATTTGTCCAAACAATTTACGCCTGATGAAGAAAAAGAAACGGTTTCGCTACCTGAAAGTGAAGGGGTAAAAAGCAAAGCTAAGAAACCCAGAGTAAACTTTAGTATTGAACTTGATCGGGCTGAAACTCTTTATCATCAAGGTAAAAAGATCCAAAAAGAGCTGCTTGAGGCGGTTGAACAAGGGTTGCCGTTTGATGATCGGATCCCAAAAACCTTTTCCCACAGTTTAGTGGAGTCTGTGGATAGAAACCCCGATGCCCTGCTCTGTCTTACGCGCATTCGGGAAAAAGACGATTACCTTTTAGAGCATTCATTAAACGTGGCCATTATTTCTGCCAATTTTGCCCGTTACATCGGTATGGATGAAGAGTATGTACAAGGGCTAGCCATATCTGGTTTTTTGCATGATTTGGGGAAAATCCGCATTCCTGATGAAATACTGCACAAGCCAGGTCGACTTGATGACGATGAAATGGCAGTGATGAAAAAGCATGTTGAATATGGCGTAGAAGCGCTACGAGAAGTCGAACTTAGTCCAGAGCTAATAAGAACCGTCAGTGAGCATCACGAGCGATTAGATGGCTTAGGGTATCCTGCCGGAACAAAAGGCAAAGATATCAGTAAAGCGGGACGTATGCTTGCCATTGCAGATATGTATGATGCCCTTACCGCAGATCGTTGCTACAAAGCCGGTATGCCGAGTCAGCGGGCGTTCTCTATACTCATTAATGAGTCGCCGCACAAACTGGATAAAGAATTAGTACAACAATTTATTAAATGTATGGGGATTTATCCTGTAGGCAGTCTGGTTAAATTATCTAATGAGCGTCTGGCCATGGTTGTTACTCACACGGATTCTCCATTATGCCCCATCGTTAAGGTCTTTTACTCGTTGACCGGTAATCATTATTTGCCACCAAAGGATATTAACCTGTCTCAGGATAATCGGATAAAAATAGAAAAAGCCGTGAAAGCCAGTGACTATAAAATAGATTTCAATCAATTCTTTAAGCAAAGTATCTCTACCTAGACTGTCGCAATAAAGCCACATCCACCAATGTTTACATCTCTAATATGCACCTTATCTTTTTTAGGGGTTCACAGGGAGCTTTGTATAGCTCCATTCAGCTTATATTCATAAGGGTTTTAATAACTTATTCGTTAGTGTAAAGGGTGGAACAACAATTGCTGTTTACTCTAATTAATTTGTATTTATGC
Organism: Alteromonas sp. 14N.309.X.WAT.G.H12; assembly: GCF_036697315.1. Classification (NCBI taxonomy): domain Bacteria; kingdom Pseudomonadati; phylum Pseudomonadota; class Gammaproteobacteria; order Alteromonadales; family Alteromonadaceae; genus Alteromonas; species Alteromonas sp. 14N.309.X.WAT.G.H12. The sequence continues at coordinate 31,795 of NZ_JBAHZB010000007.1, read as the reverse complement.
TATGAGGCAATGATGAAAAAATTATTTACCGTAGGGGCATTAGCCGTTGCGTTGAGCACAGCGGGCTGTGCCAGTGATCCATCAAATACCCAGAAGGGAGCTGCCATTGGCGCTGTTGTGGGCGCGTTGTTAGGTAAAGCCACCGGCGACAATGATAAAAGCCGCTACGCATGGGGGGCGGCTGTGGGTGCCATTGCCGGCGGCGCCATCGGCAATTATATGGACCGACAGGAAGAAGAGCTGCGAGAGCAATTATCCGATACCGGTGTACAGGTTGTCAGAGAAGGCGATAATTTACGGTTGATCATGCCCGGTGATATTACCTTTGCCACAGATAGCGCGGCAATTAGCCCTAATTTCAATCCTGTGCTTGGGGATGTGGCGACTATTGTTAATCAGTACGAGAAAACCGTTTTGCTCATTGAAGGGCATACTGACGATACCGGTTCGGCAGCCTATAATCAGGCATTATCAGAGCGGCGTGCCCAGTCGGTAAGAAATCTGATGATTTCCTTTAATGTGAATCCGACCCGGATCACCACCGTGGGATTAGGCGAGTATCAACCAAAAGTGCCAAACACCTCGGCGGGAAATCGCCAGATTAACCGACGTGTTGAGTTAAAAATTCAGCCCCTAACCCAGTCTAATACAGGGTATTAAGCCATCATTGGCTTTGTTGCTGTTGAAAGGCTTTAATTTCGTCAGTGAGTTTTTTCGCAATGGGGTTAGGTATGGGAAAAGTAAGATGGTATTGAACAATTTTCCATTCGCCATTTTGCTTTTCCAACACCCCAGTCCCCCGGGATTGGCCATAGCTTTCGCTATTTAAAAGCTCATCAAACCAGGCCACCTCTCCCGTTTCTGAATAATAAACATGACGTTTTGTAGGGTGATACACCCAGCCTTTTCCGGCGGCAAAAATGGGTCTGGCGTAGTCTTTAAAGGCGTCTACCGTCCACACTTCTGACGCATCGGTACCAATAAATACCCCGTTCTCAGCAAAGGTATTAAAATACCCTTCGTAATTTGCGTCAGCTGCTGCCTGATGAAGTTGATCTAAGACGGTTTCAGGTGACGCGCTAGCCGGAGTAAAATGAAACAGACACCAGCATAGCCCAATTAAAATACCTAACCGCATTGTTCCTTCTCCTTTCATCGATAAAGCGTTGTATTTTAGTGAAATTTATAGGGATCCCTTGGTTGCCGGAATTGGACGTGCCCTAATTACTAAAGCCAGTATACAGAGTACAGAAATAAACGCACAAACATAGAAGATCATACTTTTGGGCAGGTGGATCAATTCCAAAGCGGAAGTGGCAAACTGTCCGGTAAACACCGCGATGGCAAAGCGGGATAAATTGTGACCGCGGTTCGTATCTGAGCTAATTTCTACTGTTGAGTGCGTCAGTAAGGGTGTAGAAAAACCAAAGCCAATCCCCGCGAAAATTGCGCCAGCAATAAATACCGAGGTAAACGTACTGCTCGCGAAAAGCACGTGGGCAATGGCATAGCTAAAAAACGCTAAGATGATGGTAGTGCGTTCGGACGTTTCTGTAACGACACGAGGCATAACCATGGCGGCGAATACTGCTACTAATGAAATAGAAGACAATAAGTAGCCAATTTGCGAACTGCTAAAGCCAAGGGTACTCATATGACCTGGCAGGCTAATGATCAAACTGAAAAATAAAATCATGGCGAAAAAGGTCGTGCTCATAATATGGCGCATCTTTTTACTTGTGTTCTGGCTACGGAGTTTTGTTTTAGGTCGATTAACTTGGGTAGCAGGAATGTACAGCACGCACATAACGGCGCAGATAAAACCTAAACCATAGAGCAAGAACGGACTGTGCCAGGCAAATTCACTTAACAGTCCGCTGACAAAAAGAAAAATAACGCCACCGAATTCAACGGCCATCCCTTGTTTTGCGATCATGCCTAAACGGGCTTTTCCTGTATACCACAGAGAAATCTCTGCAGTGCCGGCCGCCATAATGCCCGCGGCAAAGCCGCCTAGTAAAATGCGATCTAAGGCAATGGGTACGGGGCCATATAACAAGGCGCCGCCTGTCCCGGTAATAAAATACCCGATTAAACAAAGCAGTAAGGTTTTGCGCGAACCCATACGATCTATACATTTACCGAATAAAGGCGCGAAAAGAATGGCGCCTAGTGCGGGTAATGTAATAAGTAGGGGAGCGTACTCTTTTACACCCAGTGCTGTAGCTATACTATACAGACCGGGCGCCAATGAGGTACCAACCATAATGGTAAGAGTTGCGGCAAGTAATAGTGTTAATTCTCCAGTTTTAGATAGTGCCATGATGTTCTCAATGAAAGTGAATATGCACCTATGATACGGGTATGCAATTAATACTTTAAATGATATAAAATGATAGAACTAATCTTCTAGTGGCATAAATGTGAATTTCAAACACTTAAAAACCTTCGTTGCTGTGGCTCGTAGTGGTAATTTTTCTGTGGCGGCAACCCAGTTACATACAGTTCAAAGTGCTGTTAGTCGACACATTACAGCACTAGAAGCAGAACTCGGTGTAGCTTTATTGACGAGAAATACCCGAAATGTGGAGCTTACGGTGCCAGGTGAAGCTTTTTTTAATCATGCAAAAGCCATTTTATCCCATTGCGATACGGCCAAAACCGATACCCAGCTTATTGCTGAAGGTAAAAAAGGCGTGTTGCGTATTGGTTATGTGAGTTCAGCCTGCGCACACTTTTTGCCTCAAATGCTAAGAAGTTTTAGGCAGCACGAACCTAACATCGATATTCAAATTTACGAATTAACCGCCGCTGAACAGTTAAATGCTTTTAATGATAACTTGCTGGATATTGGTTTTTCCCGTCGGGCGGAAGGAAGCAACGAGGGGCGAGTGGAACGAAAACATCTGTGTGATGATCCCATTTTTGCCGTGGTGGCCCAAGAGCATGTTCTTGCGCAAAAGCAATGTGTGGCGCTTAGTGATCTTGCGCCTTACCCTTTAGCCTTATTTGCTAGAGCACACGCTCCTAGCCTTTTCGATACCTTAACCAATGCTTTTTATAAGCAAGGTGTAGAGCCTAATTTACATGACGAACCCATATCTATGCAGGCTTTGTTGACTCACGTCGCGAGCAGTCAAAGTGTGGCATTAGTGCCAGGTTGTGTGCGTAATTTGCAAACCACCCATTGTAAATTTATACCGCTGGCCATACCGCTTCATGTTTCATTGGAAATGCACTGGCTTAAAAGCCCCAGTGCAACGGCTAAAACCTGGTTGCAGTGGTGTGATCTTCAAACAGAACAACTGGCCAATTTAATGAAAGCTTCAGGTTTTTCAGCAGCAAATTAGCCGTCTTTAACGTGCCGACTTTGAAAGCCTAAACCACGGATTAATGGCCGGGATATTTTTTCTCAATCGATCAACTCACCTCAGGATCTGGCGAATCAAGCTCCATATTCCAAGTGGGAAAGTCGAATAAATCTTTGGCCATGTTGGCGATGGTGTCGCTGAATTCAACTTGTTCAATCAGTGATTGATTAAGCCCTTTTACGCCATGAATGGCGCCCCATAAATTTCCTGATATGGCACCGGTAGAATCAGAATCACCATCGTGGGTGACCGAGATGTTCATCAACTGGTTAAAATCCTTGGCAACCAGAGTGCAGTAAAGAGAAATGGCCAGCGCTTCTTCCGCCACCCAGCCTTCACCGAGCTCAGCAATAGCAAGTACGTGCTCACTATCTGTTGTCGATAGGGTCAAGGCCATTTGTATTGCGCTAATGGTTTCATCGGCATCGGGTTTTTGTTGCAACAAAGATAAAGCGCAATGAATGGCCTCTTCCAGTGTGTTGCCCTGTAAAATTTGATAAATGATTGCGGCAAGAGCCCCTGCGGCTAAATAGCCTGTGGGATGACCGTGGGTTAGCTGGGCGGCATCGCTGCCAAGGTGAAAGCAGTCTTCCAGGCTAAATTGGCTTTGTGCACGCCAGCAAAAAAGGCCAATGGGCGCAACCCGCATTACTCCGCCACAGCCTTTGCTGTCATTTAATGCAAATTCGTCAAACTGCCCTGACATGCTCAGCGCATTTAAACAGGTGTTACCCGGGGCACGTTGTTCGTGCAGACCGTGAATTTGCCAAAGTAGGCCATCGTGACATACGGTTAAATATTCCGGTGACGGATGGGACTGGGTTTGCAACCAGCGTTGATAAGCATGGCCAATACTACCTAACCAAGAGGTTGAGTCGTTATGACGTGCGCTAATATAGGCCCGCAGTAAGCCTTCGGCGGTAAAAAGGGTCATTTGCGTGTCGTCGGTGATCGCGCCGGTTTTGCCGTAGGCGGGTAAAAACCGGGTAACGCCTTCTTGACCGTGCTTGGAAAGAATACTTTCCCGCGACATAAACTCTACCGGTGCACCAAAGGCATCACCAATAGCGCCGCCAAGTAGGCAGCCGATGAAATTGTCCCGTTTTTCTTCTTTTGTGGTTGGCGTATTGATGTTTTGCATACTGTCTTGTGACGTTAAAATCCGCTAATAATACAGGAAATGGTGTTTATCACCCTACACACAGCTAATGTAACTTACTTTTTGGTGTTTATCCAAACAGGGGCAAAGGCGGGAAAATAAGGGATTTTATGATTTATAAAATCAGGAGTGAAAGGCGCTTTTAAAAAACTGGGTAGAAAACAGCTAGCCCCCATGAGGATGGGGAGCTAGCTCATTTTCATTATTGCGCAGTGTAAGCACCGTCTGCTGTATATTGGCTGCCAGTGACAAACGAAGCTTCGTCGGACAATAAGAAGCCAACCACCTGAGCCACTTCTTCAGCCTGACCGAGTCGGCCAATGGGGTGAAGAGATTTCAGTGCATTGTAGGTTGGTCTGTCGAGTTTATTCAGGAGCGGGGTATCAATATACCCTGGGTGGACGGAATTAATCCGAATACCCTGCGCTGAATATTCTAAAGCGGCGGTTTTGGTTAATCCGGAAACACCGTGTTTTGCTGCCACATACCCTGCTAAATTGGGCGTACCAACGAGCCCAAGAATAGAGGCAGTATTTACGATGGCGCCACCACCTGTTTTTAACATTGCTGGGATCTGATAACGCAAACCATAAAACACCCCACTTAGGTTAATACTGATGATCTTGTTCCAGTCTTCAATACTTAACTCGCCAGTGGGAACGGTTGCGCCTAGAATTCCCGCATTGTTGAAAGCGAGGCTCAACTTACCAAATTCAGCGCAAGTAAAATCAACGGCTGCCTTGACTTGCTCATGATCTGAGGTATCAGCGGCCTTTACTAACGCGGTACCGCCTGCGTCGTTGATCGATGATGCAACCTTTTCAGCGGCTGTTTGGTTGATATCCGAAATGACGACGGAAGCGCCGCCTTTGGCTAATAATCGAGCAACGGCTTCACCTATACCAGAGCCTGCGCCAGTTACGAGTGCTGTTTTTTCAGAAAAATCATACATAATCAATTCCCTTCCGATGTTAATTAATAAATTTACACACCGGCAAGAATTTCGACTCAGTAACCCTTTTGGGTTAATCGCGAATCGATGTAGATGCCGATTCACTTATATTAGAACTCTCTTATATGTGTATGTAAATGCCAGATGATAATTATTATCAAATAATTGGCTGGATTTTCATTCTGGTTGATCTGTATCAAGGGAGTGTTCGCTGTCCTAAGTGGAGACATACCGGCTTTTTTCAGCAAACTTATAAATGCGATAAAAATGACCTTTTAAAGCCTTAATTTGTTGTTAGTTTGGCAATAACATAGCCTAACACTAAGTTTACTGCGCCGTAATTTACTAACATCATTATTTCACTAAAGGGTTTTTCTATAACAATCAAAGTACCAATAAACACCGCAAGGCCGACTATTCCCAATATAGCGAGTGTAATATAAAAAATTCTCAATCCAGCGTTCCTTTTAATAGAAGGGTATATTCAAAAAATTAAATATACCCTATTTGTAATATTACTTAATTTTCCAGTAACCGGCGCCAACCATAGAGCCAATTAGGCTTATATCTGCAGCAACGACTGCCAATACAAGTGGAATGATGCCGCCGTTGACTTGGACGCATTCATTTGGATTTAATTCGTACATATACTATTCCCTCGCTATTTTTGTGCTGACATAGTGACTAATAACCCATTAAGTGCAGCATCTAAACATATTACTCCGACGATAAGTGGCAAAATACCACCGTTAACGTGTTCGATTTCATTTTTCGTTAATTCACACATTTTTCCTCTCTCTTTTACACGGTTATTTCTTATGTTTTTCATAAAACAGATCTAGAGTGCTTAATCATTGACTCTGGTGAAATTCATAAGCAGGGTAATTGTGAGAGAACGCTATGTTTAATATAACTGCCTAAAAGGATGGAAAAAGAAGAGTTAATTTAAGGAATACACCTATCGTATAAGAGGATTCATCGCCGGTACTGTTGATAACGCATTCCACCGAATCCATGGTTTCAAGCGCGGCGTCGAATGCCGCGTTTGCACCTATTTCGGTAGCGCTGCGCTACTCTGTACAGTGAAATTTAGCGTAAGTAAAACTGCTACGACAATAGCATTATTATCATAATTCAAAGTTTAGCTTAAACTAAGCAAAGGCGATGTTATTAATGACTTTCTAACTCAGGTAAGGCTTAACTCAATCGGAATGCCGTGTGAAGTGTGCCGCGGCAGCAACCAAGTGACCGCGAGTAGCCATCGGTTAACCGTTTCAATTATGCCTTCTTCACGGCAGCGCTTATCGACCACAAATGCCTAATTTTAATTTATCTATTTAATCGGTGGCTAAAAAATTAGTGGCGGTTTACTTTATCGAAAGCCGATGATTTTACCCTAAAATATAGTTAGAGCCATTGCATTGCATTGCATGTACTATTGTATGACAATGATTATTTATTTTGCAAATAACAAATAAGACACAGTAAAACAATTGCTTGAGCTCTTATTGATAAAATTTAAATTTTGGGGGAGATACCATGGAACGTGAAATGATGGAATTTGACGTAGTCATTGTTGGCGGTGGTCCTTCAGGCCTTTCAACTGCTTGTCGTTTAATGCAATTGGCACAGGAAAAACAACAAGAGCTTATGGTATGTGTTGTTGAAAAAGGATCTGAGGTCGGTGCGCATATTCTTTCTGGTGCCGTTTTTGAGCCAAGAGCTTTGAATGAGCTATTTCCTGATTGGAAAGAGAAAGGCGCTCCCTTGAATACACCGGTTACAGGTGATGAAATTTATTATTTTTCAAGTGAAAATAATGCCATTAAGTTACCGAGTTTGTGTGTACCTAAAACGATGCACAATGAAGGCAACTTTATTGCTAGTATGGGTAATATGTGTCGTTGGTTAGCAGAGCAGGCCGAGCAATTAGGTGTTGAAATATTTCCTGGCTTTCCTGCGCAAAGTGTCATCTATAATGACGATGGTAGCGTTGGTGGTATTATCACGGGTGATATGGGCTTAGATGCTGAAGGTAAAGAGAAAGATTCTTACATGCCAGGCATGGAACTACGTGCTAAGTATACGGTTTTCGCTGAAGGGTGTCGTGGACACCTGGGTAAAGAGTTAATTTCAAAATTCAATTTAGATGCTGATGTGTCTCCTCAACATTATGCGATAGGCTTTAAAGAAATTTGGGACATTGCTCCTGAGAAACATCAAGAGGGTTTAGTTGTTCACTCTGCAGGTTGGCCTTTAAATGATGATACTGGCGGCGGTGGATATTTATATCATGCAGAGAATAATCAGGTTTTTGTTGGCTTAATTATTGATTTAAGCTACTCAAATCCACATTTAAGCCCATTTGAAGAATTTCAACGTTATAAACACCATCCTAAAATTAGCCAATACCTTGAAGGGGGAAAGCGAGTTTCTTATGGTGCACGAGCTATATCCAAAGGCGGATTTAATTCATTACCTAAATTGACTATGCCAGGTGCATTAATGGTTGGTTGCGAAGCTGGCACAATGAACTTCGCTAAAATAAAAGGAAACCACACTGCAATGAAATCAGGGATGTTGGCAGCTGAAGCAATTATAGAAGCACTGATTGAAAATGACATTGTGAGTGAAGAAGGTAAACAAGATTTAACCTCATATACCCAAAAATTTAAAAATTCATGGCTATATCAAGAGTTATATAATTCACGTAATTTTGGTCCAGTCATGCACAAGTTTGGTACATTCTTTGGCGGTGTTTATAACACAATAGATCAAACCTTTTTGGGTGGTAAATTACCATTCAATTTTAAAGATGATAAGCCTGATTTTAGCCAATTAAAATTAGCAAGTGATGCGCCAAAGATTCATTATTCTAAGCCAGATAACAAGCTAAGTTTTGATAAGCTTTCTTCAGTCTTTTTATCAAATACTAACCATGAAGAAGACCAACCTTGCCACTTAAAGCTTGGTGATAGTCGTATTCCTATTAGCGTTAATTTAGCGAAATTTAATGAACCCGCCCAACGCTATTGTCCTGCCGGTGTTTATGAAGTAGAAAAAACGGAGGAAGGTGATAAGTTTGTTATTAATTCTCAAAATTGCATCCACTGTAAAACCTGCGATATTAAAGATCCAAGTCAAAATATTACATGGGTAACACCAGAAGGAACCGGTGGCCCGAATTATCCTAATATGTAAATAGCAAAAAGGTGCGGCTATTTGAAAAAAGAAATGACAGAGAGTCATTTTATGGTTTCACCCATGAGAAGGTGGCATCCGATTGGTTTGGCCCTACTTAATCGTCGTCAGGGTACCTAGCTCAGAAAATTTATTAAGGTTATCGGCAGTGATTTTTTGTAGATTGAATTTTAAAACCTTGCTTTAAGCAGCAGACGACTGACCTTTCCCCCAAAATAACATCATGCCCGTAATATTGTCGTCACAGGCGCAACAGGGTGCGGTAAAACCTACTTCGCATGTGCATTTGCCAGACAAGCCTGTGAACCGCATTACACAAGGCGATATTACCGGCTTGGTCAACATCCTTGAAGAGCTGAATATCGGCCACGCCGATGGTAGCTACCGACAACAGCTAGCAAAACTTGCCAAGAAAAAGCTGCTCATCCTGAACGATTGGGGGATGGATAAACTGAGTGCAAAACAGGCTAGGACGCTTACGCCAAACGGTTGCCAATCAATTAGCGAGTCGCAACTGTTTGTCCAAATGAGGAATAATATATTTCAAGTTTCTAGCATTCGTAATTAAGAATAATGGCTGTGAAGCATAAATAAGCTAGATAATAAATTGTTTATAACAAGTTTGGCTGCCCTGGTCTAAGGAATCCTCCTTAGACCAGTTGAAATGATAAAATGCGGACTGTTACCAAGCTAGCTATAGCACTAATTTACTCGTCGTGATTTCGTTCATATTTAGATATTTCCATCTCAAGGTCCACCTCTCTAATCGGCTCATCAAGGGAAATTCCTGACTTCTCACAGCCAACAAGGAAGTCGCGATAGTGTTTTGCCATCCATTCTTCGGCAACCTCTGAATTTCCTTCTTTTAAAGCATTGAATATTTTAGTGTGGGCCTCAAGCAGTCGTTTACCTGCTCCTATTTTTGATATTACGCGTCCATAGGCGGGCAATAAAAAATCGCTAACTGGTTCTCGCGCCAACAACACAGCCTTGTTCCCAGTAGCCTCAGCAACTAAGTCGTGAAATTCAATATCAGCTTTTACCAGTTCTAGGGGGTTATCGAGTGCAGCAGCAGTTCTTTCCAAGTTAATTTTGATTTTTTGTAACTGTTCTTTAGTAATTCGTTTGGCCGCAAGCCCTGCTCCTACAGGTTCAATCATCAAATTAACTTCGCACAGTTCGCGGTATGTTATCCCATGAAGTACAATAGCTTGTTGCATCGCAACAGAAGAAATACTTGGACTGGGTGCCGTTACCATCATTCTTCTTCGCGGTCCTCTCACCACTAAACCTGAACTCTCCAGCTTACGCAATGCTTCGCGCACTGTTGGGCGTGTAACACCTAATTGCTCTGCGAGGTCATGTTCCACGGGAAGTAAATCACCGGGGGCTAATGACCCATCCATGATTTTTTCCCGCAACGCTTCTTCTGCCATTTGATATGCAGTTGCTCGTTTAAGTGAAGTAAGCTTTTCGTTTTTAATCACCTATAACTTTCTCCTGAATGGGTGTAGCACCTTTGTAGGCCACTGATTATGAGCCTACCCTAGCTACTGTAGCTTAAAATTGTTGTTATGGGATAACGTAAATAGCATAACCTGCTTTACAACATCGACTTGATGAAAAAACACCCTAATAAAAGTCGGCGTTTAACCGAGTTCGGACATACTTGTTAACAATGCAGGAACAAGGTTCTGGCGTTATCATCAATATTGCAAGGATCTCTGGACTTGTAGTGGTCAACGAACTCCGGACTGCAAAATAGGTTGGCTTTCCGCTTTTGTTGGAGAGCGCCCGTTATTGAACGTGAGGCCTGGTGTCTGTAGGGCGCTGAGAATCTCTAAAGGTATAGTTGTGCTCATCTTTTTCCTTCCTAACTTAATTGATATGGATGTGAAAAATATAAACTCATAGACATTGTCATTACTAACCCCTGGCTCAATATTTTCTACGGTTACAAGGTCACCATGGGCTCACCACAAAAAGTAGTATTGTATTACAACATTACAAATATTAAATTGATTTAGTTTGCCAAATATGCCCTTGGTTAACTGAGTAGAAGAAACGCTTTTGTCCACCATCTATACTCAAGTTTTGATAAACGTTCTTAAAGGTGAGATGAAAAGCGTATCAATAAGTTCGCGTTTCAGCTCTAGAGCAAAGTCAATTGGTATTCAGGGATCCACATCTTCGCCTTGGCCAACGGGCAAGACAAACTTAAAAGTAGGATATAAATCCAATTATATTGATTAAAATGGGAATATACTCCCACATTTAATTTATTGGCGTTGCTTAGACTTAAAAGCTGGACTATATTCCCAGTAATGATTAAATAATGGGAATATAGTCCCTTTGGTTGGTGGTATGGCTAAGCGTGACTTACACAATGTATTGTTTCCAAAGCAGCGCAAAATCCTGGCGCAGTTTGGTGAAGACTTGCTGTTGGCGATGAAAAGACGTGGTTTTACCAAAAAGCTGCTGTGTGAACGTACTGGTTTTGACCATAAAACCGTGAACAAAGTCTTCGCAGGTGATCCGGGCGTTGCCATAGGCACTTACTTAAAGGTGATGGCCGTTCTTGGCATGGAAAGCAACTTTGCAGAAATGGCCGCTCATGATGAAGTGGGTATCAAGCTGCAAAACATAAAATTGCTGGAAGGTTCAAGATGAGCCGTGAAATCGTCGAAGTCTATGCCGACTGGCAGCCAATTGAGGCGCCTTTGCTAATAGGACAGCTGACTTACAGCGATTCAAGCCGAGGTGGCGTGTTTAGTTTTGCCTACGATAAAGCATTTTTAACTTCAGCCTATCGTTTACAAATTGATCCTATCCTGACCCTCCACTCCGGTGAACTCTACAACGATGAAGCCAATAAAAACTTTCGTGCATTTCTTGATTCATCGCCTGATAGATGGGGGCGTATTTTAATGCAGCGGCGTGCGGCCATTGAAGCGCGCAAAGGCATTCGAGCAACAAGTCGATTAAACGAGCTAGATTACCTGCTGGGCGTACACGACTCTTACCGGATGGGCGGTATTCGATTTAAGCGAGCAGGCTCGAATGCTTTTTTGGACGACAATTCTGAATTTGCTGCGCCGCCAATGGCTTCTCTGCGAGAGCTAGAGCACGCAGCCATGCAGATTGAAAAAGACGATAACATCGACAGTGACGAGTATTATCGCTGGTTGAAAATGCTGATTTCTCCAGGCTCATCATTAGGCGGTGCAAGGCCCAAGGCTTGTGTGACAGACGAACAAGGCCACTTGTGGATTGCCAAGTTTCCCAATTTAAATGATACCCATGACGTGGGGGCGTGGGAGATGGTCTGTTATGAATTGGCCTTGGCGGCAGGTGTTGACATGTTTCCAAGTGAGATTAGACGGTTTTCCTCTGGGCATCATACCTTTTTAACCAAACGGTTTGACCGCGACGGCGATCAGCGGCTGCATTTTTCATCGGCCATGACACAGCTACAATACTATGATGGTGAACAATCTCAAGGTGCCAGCTACTTAGAAATTGCTGAATTTATTTCCAATTCTGGTGCACAAACCGAAGCTGATTTAGCACAGCTATGGCGTCGTATTGTGTTTAATATTGCGGTATCCAACACGGATGATCACCTACGTAACCATGGGTTTTTATTAACAAAGAATGGTTGGAAGTTATCACCCGCTTATGATTTAAACCCGATAGTGGGCAAGCATGGCCTGCATCTGAATATTACCGATGCAGACAACGCTTTAGACTACCAGCTAGCCTTTGATGTGAAAGACTTCTTCCGACTTTCGCAAACCCAAGCCACGCAAATTTACGACGAAGTATTAAATGCGGTGAAGCAATGGCAAACCGTTGCTAAGCGGCTAGGGATCAGCCGCGCCGAGCAAGCAATGACACAATCGGCGTTTAACGTCTAATGAGACAGTGAAACTATCTTTTCATTTTTCAGCAGATAAAGAAGTTATAGTTTCACTTTTATTCCTTTCGTCATTTGTTCCACCTAGCTCAGGACTGAGGGAATATTTTGAACCTCAAAAAGCATTGATACTATTACTGTCTTTTGCCATTAACGTAATCGACCGTGGGTGTACAAGTAATTTTTCCTTTCCTGAATCTATTTCTTGCAACATACCAATATTCACTAACTGCTGTTTAAAACTGACTTCTCCCCCCGAGTCATAGCTGCTTATGGAATATTAACCTTTGATTGGCTGGATATTGTTTAACTGTTAAATTTGGCATTTTTTCACCTCTTGTACTCACCAGTAGTTTGAGACTAGCAGTGAAAAATACTCACCACAATACTCGCCTACTGGATGAAACAGAATGAAAAAATACGGAACTATAAAAAACAAAACCCCGCTATAAAGCGAGGATTTTCAATGTTTTAACGGTTTTGTGAGTGCTAGTGAGATTTACTCAATATTCTGGATCTGCTCTCTCATCTGCTCAATCAACACCTTCAGCTCGACCGCCGATTGGGTGATTTCACTGTTGATGGATTTTGAGCCCAAGGTATTCGACTCGCGGTTAAATTCCTGCATCATAAAGTCCAGTCGACGGCCGCACGCGCCACCTTTTTTGAGAATGTTACGGGTTTCTTTTACATGAGCATTTAAGCGGTCGAGTTCTTCTGCCACATCAATTTTTTGTGCCAGCATTACCATTTCTTGCTCTAACCGGGTGGGCTCTACTTCAATTTTTGCTTCTTCAAAGCGAGTTTGTATTCTCTCCCGTTGCCATTCCACAATGGCAGGCATTTTCTCAGTGACAAAAGCGACTTCTTTTTCAATACCGTCTAGGCGCTGCTCAATCATTGATTTTAACGCAGCACCTTCAGTGGCTCTGGCTTCAATAAATTGGCGTAAGGTTTCATCAAAAGCACCTAATATATCGCCTTGTATCGCATCCATGTCGGCTTCTTCTGCGGCAATCACGCCTGGCCAGCGCAGTACATCTAACGGGTTTACGCCCGTTGATTGTCCATGAGACTGCACCCAGTCGGCTGCATGCATTACTTCTTTGGCTAAGGCTTCATTTAAATTTAGCTTGGTCACGGCGGCATCGTTGGCACTAAAGCGTAAGGCGCATTCTACTTTGCCGCGCTGTAATTTTTTGCGAAAACGTTCCCGCAGTACCGGTTCTAGAGATCGAAATTGCTCGGGTAAACGAAAGTAGGTTTCTAAAAAGCGCTGGTTTACCGAGCGCACTTCCCATACTGCCGTGCCCCATTCTTTTTTTACTTCGCTACGCGCGAAGGCTGTCATGCTAAAAATCATAATCAAAGCCAAATTCTTGTCGCAAATATGGATTCTAGTTTACGCAGTTCCTGACCTAATGTCAGTGCTTATTCATTTCGCTAGGATGGAATGGGCTGCAAGGGAGAGAAGCCACCGTGCCTGACAATAAAATAACTGTAAAAAAAGAGTAAAGTTTGAAAAAGGCTAATTGACCATTTAGTATGAAAAAAAAGAATGAATGCTTGTTTTATTTAGTTAAAAGTTTGTAAGCCTTTTCTACAAACACAGATTCAGGGATGAAAGTTATGTTGTTAAAACGATGGGTTGCACTCAGTGCCTTTCTGCTATTTTCATGTTTTTCCTTTGCCTCGTTTACGCCTCAGGATATTGCCAAAGCGTCTACCTACCAGGGCGTAAAACTGTCACCCGATGGCTCAAAGCTGGCTATGGGGGTGTTTGTTGACGGTAGCCGGGGCTTACTCATATTAAGCATGAAAGACTTTTCCACATTAGGCGGCTTGAATTTAGGCGCCCATGGTGAAGTGGGGAATTTCTATTGGGGCAACAACGAACGTATTGTTTTTGAGATATGGCGACGGGCACCCTGGCAGGCTGAATCGTCCTTTTATGGTGAATTGTACGCGGTGAATTACGACGGTTCCATGGGAGAAATTATCTATGGGGTTAGCATCCGAGAAAAAATGGGCACAAAAATCCAGCGTAAAAAACAAACCAAAGGCTGGGCGCACATAATTAATTTGTTGCCAGATAACGACCGGGAAATACTGATTTCTTCTGAACCCCAATCTCAAGGTGGCGATCGGTTTGCTTCGGTACATAAGCTGGATATTTACAGCGGTACCTTACGCAGGCAAATTACCCGTGCACCGGCCCAGCAAGCCTCATTTTTTACCGACAAGGTCGGAAACCTGGTGATGTCCACAGGCACCAACAAAAACGGCGATACCCTTATTTATCGCTATCAAGATGATGAGTGGGTAGAAGTGTCAGATAAGTTTGGCGATAGTTTCAGGCCCATAGCCATGAGCGAAGATGCCACTCAGGCCATTTACTTTGATGACTATGAACAAGATAAAGTCGGTTTGTTCAAAATGAATCTAGCCACCGGTGAAAGAAAAGAAATTTATACCGATGACGTGGTGTCCCTTACTCAGGTGAATGTCACCACTGATAATTCTTCTGCCTATGCCATTCGTGTGGATAACGGACGCCCCGCTTATTTGGTTTTTGATGGAGCAGGTGAAGAAGCGACCATATTTAAAAGCTTGCTAAGCACATTGCCGGGTTATAGCGTGTCATTGGTGAGCCGTTCAAAAGACGGTGGTTTGTGGGTTATCTATGCCAGCAACGACATCGATGCGGGCACCTATTACCTGTATGACAAGAAGAAAAACAAAATCAGCCAACTGTTTGCTAATATGGATCATATTGACATCAATGACTTTTCTGAATCACAACCTGTTTCTTTTGAAGCCTCCGATGGCATGACCATTCACGGTTTTATTACCTATCCGGTGGGGCAAAAAGCAGACCAAAAAGTGCCGTTAGTTACCTTGGTTCATGGCGGCCCCCACGGCGTACGGGATTATTGGTCTTTTGATCGGGAAGTGCAGTTATTGGCGAACCAAGGTTATGCAGTATTACAAGTAAATTACCGAGGCTCAGGCGGTTATGGCAACAGCTACCAGCAAGCAGGCTACAAACATTGGGGAGATACCATTCAGCAAGATATCATCGATGGCACCCGCTATATCCTTGAGCAAGGCAAAACCGATCCTGATAAGGTCTGTATTATGGGCACCAGTTTTGGGGGTTATTCAGCGGTCATGTCTGCTGAATTAGCACCGGATTTATTTAAATGCGCGGTGGCAACCGCCGGCGTATACGACTTAAACTTGATGTATAGCGAAGGGGATATTCCTGAGTTACTGTGGGGGAAAAAATATTTAAATAAAGCTATCGGCAGTGATGAAGCCCAGTTAGCCGCTTTTTCACCGGTGAATCATGTCAGTAAGCTAGCAGGGCCGGTACTGATTTCCCACGGCGAGAAAGATCGCCGGGTTCCCATTGAACATGCGGAACGCTTAAAAGCCGCCATGGATAAAGCCCAAAAGCCCTACGAATGGTTTGTTGAAAGCACCGAAACCCATGGTTTTTATGATGAAAATAACCGCGCTCAGTATTATCAGCGGGTGATTGATTTTCTCGCTAAATCCCTCAAATAAATCCCTTGCGCCGCTCTTAGCGGCGCACGCCTTTTAATTCTCTGTAACCGAACGTTCATTTCTTACCCCTGTTTACGGTATACTTGCGCGAATTAATTTGTTGCACCCACTTAAGCCTTTCAGGAGACTCCTATGCGTCCAAGCGGCAGAACCGCCAGTCAAATTCGTCCCGTTACTATCACCCGTAATTTTACCTGTCATGCCGAAGGCTCTGTATTGGTTGAATTTGGCAACACAAAGGTGTTGTGTAATGCTTCTGTCGAAGAAGGCGTTCCTCGTTTTATGAAGGGACAAGGTAAAGGATGGATCACCGCTGAATACAGCATGTTGCCCCGGGCTACCCATACACGGAGTCAGCGTGAAGCCGCCAGAGGTAAACAAGGTGGCCGTACCTTAGAAATTCAACGCCTAATTGCCCGCTCGTTACGTGCGGCAGTAGATTTAAAACTCTTGGGTGAAAACACCATCACTTTAGATTGTGATGTTATTCAAGCTGATGGCGGCACCCGTACTGCCTCTATTACCGGCGCCTGTGTTGCCATGGTCGATGCGTTAACTTATATGCGCAGCAAAGGCATCATCAAAACCAATCCATTGAAGTTTATGGTTGCTGCCTTGTCCGTTGGCATTTACGACGGTATGCCCATTGCCGATTTAGAATATACCGAAGATTCCACCGCAGAAACCGATATGAATGTGGTGATGACAGAAACCGGCAAGCTTATCGAGATCCAGGGCACTGCCGAAGGCGAACCTTTCTCCTTTGACGAAATGAATGAGATGCTCGATATTGCCAAACACGGTTTAAGAGAATTATTTGATATTCAAAAAGCTGCGCTAGCTTAAGGGAGCCCAATGAAATCATTTAAACGGGAATTTATTGAATTTGCTATCGCCCGTGGCGTACTGAAATTTGGTGAATTTACATTAAAATCCGGTCGTACCAGCCCTTATTTTTTTAATGCAGGGTTGTTTAACCGTGGTGGTGATTTAGCTAAATTGGGCCGCTATTATGCGGCGGCCCTTGCCGACTCAGGGATTACCTTTGATGTATTGTTTGGCCCGGCATATAAAGGGATCCCCATTGCAACGACCACGGCGGTTGCTTTGGCTGATCATCATCATGTGGATGTGCCCTATTGCTTTAATCGTAAAGAAGCGAAGGATCATGGAGAAGGTGGCAACCTTGTTGGTAGCGCATTGGAAGGGCGTATTATGCTGGTGGATGATGTGATCACTGCCGGCACTGCCATTCGCGAGTCCATGACGCTAATTGCCCAAAATGGCGCCACCCTGGCTGGTGTTTTAATTGCATTGGATCGACAGGAAAAAGGAAATGGTGAATTATCTGCCATTCAGGAAGTTGAGCGCGATTTTAATACGCAGGTAGTTTCTATAGTGTCTTTAGCCGATGTGATTACTTACTTAAAAGAGCATGGTGAGTACGAAAAGCATTTGGCCGACATTCAACGCTACCGTGAGACTTACGGGATCTGATCTTGGTGATGTACGCCCAATGAAAGCCGATAATTACTTAGATGCGTTGGGGCTAAAATGTCCCGAGCCTGTCATGATGGTGCGTCTTGAGGTAAGAAAAATGAAAGACGGTGAAACGCTGCTAATAACTGCAGATGATCCGTCTACAGCCCGGGATATTCCCAGTTTCTGCCGATTTATGCACCACACATTAGTGGATTCACAAACCGACACCTTGCCTTATCAGTATTTGATCCAAAAAGGCGTGAATGAGGCGTAAAGCTTGACCGGCAAATGCTAACTAATGCAGTTCTCGTGGCATGAGTGTTTGCCGTTCATAAAAGGCTTCTCCCTCATTTAATGATGAATCTAGCTGACGCATTAACATCAAGATATCAAAATGACAGGCGAATAAAGGGGCCAGTATGCGCAATTGTTGCCTTGCCCCTTTTAAGCTTTTTGCCGCTTTAAAGTGAGTTTTGACTTCGGCTAATCTTTTTGTCAGCCCGGATGCTAGCGCCGCAAAAGCAACCATATCTTCTTTGGTTTCAATTAAATCCGTATCTGTGTGGTGGTTGTGCAGCGACAGTACAATGGCTTGAGCGATTTCATAGGCTTGACCATTCGCCACAAGGGCTTTTTCTGTACAGCCCTCTTGCGCTAATTGTTTTACCGTTTCATATTGTTGACGACGATGGATCCGGGCTTGTGCCGGGTTTAACTGAAGCCATTGCCAGTATTGTGCGCAAAGATATTCGGTTTTCATAATTTGCACCTCCTCGCCTTAAAGTAGAGCAAATGAGAATTATTATCAACTAAAACTGTTCTAGACGGAAATCCGCCTTCTCAAACTAAAGTAACGTGGATAAATACCACAACAACAGTACCAGTAGGGTGAGTCCAACGATGGCTTTAGTTTTATAACGGCGAATTAAAGATTCTGCCTGATCCCCCGCCAGATAGACCACCAAAGCAAGGCCAAAATAGCGAATAGCGCGGGCAATAACGGTGGCCAGTATAAAGAGCCCTAAGGCATATTGAGTTGCCCCTGCGGCTAACATGGCTACCTGAAATGGAATGGGCGCTATACCCAAGGTCATGACAAACCAAAAGCCTTGGTCTTGCATGTTTTGTTTCACGGTTTCAAATTGTTCTGGGCTAAAAAAAGTATCAATAACCCACTCGCCTACCAGATCAAAGAGATAGTAGCCCAGCGCATAACCAAATATTGCACCAATCACACAGCCCAGTGTGGCCATGGTAGCAATATGCCAAAGCTTTTCTTTTCGGGCTTGCATCAGCGGGATTAAAATGGCTTCCAGTGGAACGGGAACAATGGTGGACTCAAGAAAAGACGCCAAGGTGATCCCTTTTAACATGTGTTTTGAGTTAACCGCTGATTTGGTTGAGCGTTTTAACTTTTCTTTAATTGGCATGACGTCCTAGTAAAAACTTTGTTCAACCACGCACATTGCTCGCCAGCAAATGCATCGTTGAATTTGATAAACAATAGGCTTTATACGGTGGGTATGGGGCAAGTTGGATCAGTTGTTACAAGGGGTCGTTTATTTCGCCCAGCACAAGGGCATCGCCGTTACTTTGTACTACCGCCTGTTGTCTTCCGTTCTCGCCGTCTGTGATTTTTGCTTCATTCAGCAACTGATACAGCACATTTTGATGTAATCGGCCCCATAAATTCCGGCGTACATTGACATATGGGATGGAAGCGTCTGGAGAGCCCAGACCTGTGGGTGGTGTGCGCAGTTCCACCGGATGAGATTCGTCCACAGGAAAGGTGTCACCGGTTTGGGTGGTAAAAAACAAGGTGTGGTTTTCTTGCGTCCAGGTGGTGATGATAAAGGGGACATCCTCAACCTCTATGCCTACCTTTTCTACCGGCGTCACTAAAAAGTACTGCTGGGATTCTTTTTTTAACACCGAAGAAAAAAGACGAACCAAAGGAGGACGTAAAATCGGCGAACCTTCATATATCCATTCGCCTTTTAACGAGATACGCAGGTTGATATTGCCGCAAAAAGGCGGATCCCATTTTTCTACCGGTGGGATGGCGTGCTCCTGTGATTTTGAGCACGCCGTCACGCTGTCTTGTAAGTGTTTAAAATCCATTGTCGACCAGTAAGGATTTGAGTTCCCGTAACTTCGCTTTTATTCTGCGCATGTTATCAGGGCCGGTACGAAGTAATTGTTTTTGCGGGGAGTTCAAATTTTCCAGTTTTTCATCGGCATATTTGTAGGCAACGGAATCTGAATATACTTCAACCGGCACAGGCACTTCAGGCGTATCCAGTAGCTGATCAATGGCTTCAACCATAACCGATTCAAAAGGTTGGCCAGGTTCGCCAATCTCATCATATTTCGACTGAATCTCATCTTTGTAGCGATTAAACAGTTCAAGCAAGGCGTCGTTGTCGAAAGACTCGATCATCGCTACATAAGGCGTATAGCGTTTGTAGCTTGCCGCATCTATCCATTCTTTACCGGCTTGACGATAAACCCTGAATGATTGCTCTGGCGCTGTCACAGGAAGTTGCTGAACGGGCACCATTTCGTCATTGGCCAGGTTTGCCACTGTTACCACAAAGCGCTGTATCATGCCGTCTTTTACCAGAAGAGTATCCACTTCAGGGGTATCGGAGATCGATTTTAAAGCTTCTTCAACGCCGGCATCAGAGACATCCAAAGGTTCAGGTTCCGGCTCTGTGGGTTCAGGCATCGGTTCCACTTCGTCGACAGGTTCAATTTCAACGGGCTCTGGCGCAGGCGCCGGCACGAAGTCATCAGGTTCATCTGGAACGACCGGCGTCTCTTCAACAGGTGTCTTCGGCACAACCGGTGCGGGTTCTTCTTTGGAAGGCCACAACACTACTGCAATAATCACTACTACAACCACCGCAATTATTAGAATATGCGGTGCCAGTGTTTTCTTCTCTGATTCATCAGTCATTATCTTTCCACCCTGTGTTATTCCTTCTAGCAGTTCATACTACCAGAGATGTGTCTTCTATTATGAGAATCAATGGATCAATTTGTTCCGTGAGAAAAGCAAATTCCTCTTTTCTAACACTTTTCTACTTTAAAAAAACGCATTTTGATCGCTTCATCGCCACAATAAGTAGGTCTCTTTGCATTTAAATTACATTCACACAAAGTCAAACCCGGATCCGGTTCTGCGAAAACCTGTGACATGGTGTAAATTAACAATGAATGTATGGAAGTGTAAACGATGAAGTCTATTCTATTTGCAGACATCGACGAAAAAGCCATCACTATCGACTAGTTGGTGATGTGAGCGCAATGTTTATAATGCCGCGGGATTGCACGTTGTCAGTGTGAATTGCTAACTAAATAGGTTAGATCATTGCGATTTGCGACAATATTTGAATACACATTCCTACCACGCTGCCAACGGCAAAACCAATCCAGCCATTTTTATCAAGATAGCGAAAGAGGGTGCAACCAAATAATCCGCACCAAATCATGGCGCTGTAAACGGAAAATAAACTGCCGTTCTGACTTCCACCGGGTATAAACAGCAAAACCACAAATAATATGGCCATGGCACCAGATAGTAGCACCCACATTATGTTTTTCTTATTGGCAAAACTATGTTGAGGAGATGATTGAGACATAACACTCGCCTGTTTATGTGTATTACCTGTCACTATGCGTTAAGGTAGGCGAGTGGGTCAATGTGGTTATCTAATACTTTAGTGGTGACGTTGAAATTCAACACTCAATAATTCTACATTATTGCTGAAAGTTAGGGTCTTAATATCACCATGGCCTTCTACGTTTAGCGTATTAATCTGATCAGGCCACAAATCACGCAGCGCATCATGACGTATCGTTAAACCTTCAAGTGCCGGTGGCTCAGCCGTTTCCTGATACACCCAGAAAAACTTACCTTCTACTTCGTAACCTACGGTTTTCAATGCTAACGGTTGCTTATCAATATCCAGTAGCGAAAAACGTTGTTCAATGTAATGGGCAAACTCTTGTTGGGTTTTTTCATCGTCAAGAATGTCGGCATTTTTATCAAAAAGTGCTTTTACCGCGTGTTCGGCATCATGCAAGTTAAAACGATGCATGACTTCGATATTTTCGGTATGGGGATTAAACAATACCGTGGTAATTGCAGCCTTAATTTGATGGGCCGATGTTGTGGTGCTGAATAACAGCAGGGCCAGCAGGCCCCACTGTGCAGCACGAAGAGACTTAATTGTCATCTTCGTCCTCGTCGTCTGTTTTCAGTTCGGTTTTAACATCTTGCATTAAATCCATGGAAACACGACTTGTGCTCTTCTTCGCTTTGTAAGCTTCAATGCGTGAAGGAATGATCCGACGTGGATAATAGTTATTTTCTACGTCAACATCGGCGGTCTCCCAGCGAGGATCAACGGTAACGCTAACCAGTTCCTTGTCTTTGTCTGTGACCACCAGCTTCGAAACCGCTTTGGGTGTACGACGCCAGATTTCAGCAGGTATACGCATCATTTCTTTACTGCCATCGGCAAATTCCATTTCTAGAATAATCGGCATGACTAAACCACCAAGGTTGGAAAAGTCCATCACGTAGTAGTTTTTATCTTCCTTCACTGCCCGTTCAAAGGTCGCACGTTCCCAAGGTTCCAGTTTGTTCAAAAACTCACGGTATTTGTTGCGATCTTTATTGGTGGCGGTGTATTGGTCGTTTTCATCGTAAAAATCAGCGATGTCTTCGAAACGATCCACCCACAGTTTACGCCCTTCCTGTTCGTTACGTTCTACAGTAAGAGACAGGGGTTTGTCCTGTTCCGCTTCACGTTGACGGTTTAGGTCAATATCAGGATCTTTGGTATCTAAACGTAGCTTGTACACCCGATCGATGGAAATATCCACGTGATCTGTGGTGTAAAACCAACCTCGCCAGAACCAGTCAAGATCGACCCCTGAGGCTTCTTCCATGGTACGGAAAAAATCAGCCGGTGTAGGGCGCTTAAACATCCAACGTTGTGCGTATTCTTTAAAGGCAAAATCGAACAGCTCGCGGCCAAGAATGGTTTCACGGAGAATGTTCAGCGCCACCGCGGGTTTGGTGTAGGCGTTAGGACCAAGATGCAGTACCGAGTCAGACTGAGTCATAATAGGTACTTGTGAGGATGATTTCATATAGCCTGTCACATCACGGGGCTCTACGCCCCAAGGAATGTTTGGATCCCATTCACGCCCTGCGACACCGTCTAAGAAGCTGTTTAGGCCTTCGTCCATCCATGTCCATTGACGTTCGTCAGAGTTAACCACCATAGGGAAATAGGTATGCCCAATTTCGTGGATCACAACGCCAATGAGGAAACGTTTTTCTGACAAGGAATAGGTACGGCTACCATCGTCCTGCAACTCGGTGCGTGGCCCATTAAAGGTAATCATGGGATATTCCATGCCGCCAACCGGACCATTGACGGACTGTGCCACAGGATAGGGGTAGTTGAAGGTAAAACGGTTATATACGTCAAGGGTATGAATAATGGCTTCTGTTGAGTACTTCTTCCATAAATCGCCACCTTCTTTAGGATAGAAGGACATGGCCATTACATGGTCTACATCGCCATCTTGTTCATAACCGCGGGCATCCCACATAAATTTACGTGAAGAAGCCCAGGCAAAATCCCGAACATTATCGGCTTTAAAATGCCAGGTTTTGGTTTTGCTGGTGCCCGCTTTTTCATTTTCCAACGCTTCTTCTGGGGTAACGATAAATACCGTACGATCGGCATCTTTCGCTTCTTTTAAGCGCTTACGTTGGGTACTGGTTAATACATCTGATGGGTTTTGCAACACACCGGTAGATGAGACGATATGGTCAGCAGGAACCGTTAGGTTTACATCGTAGTTACCGAATTCGAGGGTAAATTCCCCACGACCGATAAATTCTTTGTTTGTCCAGGCTTCATAGTCTGTATAGGCTGCTAAGCGCGGGAACCATTGGGCCAAAAGGAAAATATCATTGCCGCCTTCTCGTTCATCGTCAGGGAAATGTTCGTAACCTGAACGGGCAGAAACGGCGTCTTCTTCTACGATATTAAAACCATAATTAATGGAAAATTTCGTTTTTGCGCCGGGCTTAAGAGGGGTATTTAAGTCCACGCGCATTAACGTGCCAACCACGACGTAATGGAGATCATTCCCGCGGCTGTCTTCGATGGCGTTAATTTGATAGCCCAGCTCATGATCATCAACAAACTGCTGACGACGCAGTGCACCCATGCTCAATTTCGCCGGTGAACTGCCGTTGGCCGCTTGTGTGGCCGGTCCACGGTTGCCAATGCCACCAAAGGTGGTGGTCAGGGCTGACATGGAATCATCACGGAATTTGTTCTGATCCAATTGGATCCACAAATATTTCAGCGTATCCGGTGAATTGTTGTGATAAGTAATACTTTCTTCGGCATCAATGCGACGCTTTTCTTCGTCGAGTTTAGCATTAATGACGTAATCAACTTGTTGCTGCCAGTACTCGTGACCGGCTTCGCCCGCTGCGTTTCTGTATACGTTAGGTGTGGGAAGAACTTCATCAAGCTGTCTGAACTTATCTTCGAAGTCGCCCTTTGTTTGTTTTATCGCTGCACTTACGGTTGGAGCCTGTACTAATACTGTTAGTACCGACGCTAACCACAGCAGACGGTTTTTACGTATGCTCATTTATTATCCTATTTATAAAATACTTATACCCCAGTGTTATAATATAACGCTATGAGTTATGTCGCTAGTGATTGGCCGTAGATAGTTTTTGCCTCACCGCAAACTTAGATTTCCGCTTATTAAAAAAAACACAGTACAATAGCTTTTTTTTCTGTGTCTGTTTGCAGTATTCTCTCAGTCTCTTTGTTAAGTTGTCATCCTCATGAGTAATTTTACCTGGAAGCGCGCTGTTATTAAGGTTGGGAGTGCATTAATTGCCCCCGATGGTTTGCAAGTCAGTGCCAAGTATTTACTACCCATCGCCCGGTTCATTACCGAAAGCCGCGCTGCCGGTAAAGAAGTGATCCTGGTGTCTTCGGGTAGTGTGGCCGCAGGCCGAGGCCGTGTTATGGTAAATCATACCGCCTCTATTGCCGAAAAACAGGCCATGGCCGCCATTGGGCAAACCCAAATGATGGCTAACTGGCAGCGATTTTTTGACTGTCCTTGTGCCCAAGTGTTGCTTACCGCTGATGATCTTCGCAACCGAACCCGGTATGTCAACATAAAAAATACCTTACGGGAATTACTGACCCATCAGGCCTTGCCCATTGTCAATGAGAATGACACCGTGGCTGTGGCGGAACTCAAAGTGGGTGATAACGACAATTTAGGGGCGTACACGGCTTTGGTTGCCCAAGCCGATACCTTGATTATCTGTTCCGATATCGACGGCTTGTTTACCGCTGATCCACGAAAAGACCCCACGGCCACGTTGATCCCAAAGGTGGATACCATCACGCCGGATATTTATGCACTGGCCGGTGGCGCAGGCACGGCCATGGGTACCGGCGGCATGCGCACGAAAATTGAAGCCGCGGACAAGTGCACCCAAAGTGGCATTCAAACATTGATTGTTAACGGGCGTAATGGCAACGTTTTTGACCGTCTGCTAAAAGGAAATAATCCAGGAACCTTGTTTTCGGCGCAACGGTCCAGTCAAAAAGCCCGGGCACTTTGGCTGACACACACGTTAAAATCCAAAGGTAGCATCCATGTGGATGACGGCGCCACCAAGGCCATCGTCAACCGGGGAGCATCGCTTTTGCCATCGGGTATTACCGATGTAAAAGGCCGATTTTGCGCCGGTGATGCCGTAGAAATTAAAAACGGTAGCCAAACTATCGCCAAAGGTCTTGTTCTTTATGATGCCAAAGATCTGCATAAAATCAAAGGGCAAAAAAGTCATCAAATTGCCACCTTGCTTGGGTTTGCTGGCAGCGAAGTGGTGATCCATCGTGATGATTTGGTGTTGCTAGATAACCCCCACCTATAGTGGGATAACAAAGTAGACCTATTGTAAAACCAATCTCTTATCTGGTTGTGATAATGGATCTGATAAATTCATGGGGGTATGCTGATAGCGTCTTTGCTTTTGTAGGAGCGCCATATGACCGACTTTACACCCTCACTCAATGATTACCCCTATCAGGTTGAGTTAACAACACGTTTAGAAGATAACGATGAAAATGGGTATATCAATAACGTGACATTTTATAGTTTTTTCGACACTGCGGTTAGCCGATTTCTACAAACCCACTGCCCCAGTATCGGTGAATCAACAAATATCACCACCTATGTTGTCAGTTCCCAGTGTCAGTATATCTCACCAGCCTCCTATCCAGAGGCGATTTTTGTGGGGGTTCGGGTGGCGAAAATAGGCAGAAGCTCTGTTACCTATGGGTTGTCGGTGTATGCCGGAGAATCTCAAAGACGGGTGGCCCATGGCCAGTTTGTTCATGTCTATGTGGACAAAATGACCGATAACGCCGTGCCTATTCCTGCCGATATAAAAGAAGCCCTTGCTTCGAACATGGAGGAATTTTGATGAAAGCGGTCTTATTAGACGCTGATACCTTTAAAACCGAAGAGTTGGATCTTACCTGCTTAACGGATTTACCCCTGTCGTTAACCTTATACGGGAATACCACGAAAGACACGTTGAACGAGCGCATACGGGATGCAGACATTGTGCTGACCAATAAAGTGCTGTTGGACGAAAGCGCCCTATGTGACGCACAAAACCTTAAATATATCGGTGTCTTAGCCACAGGTACTAATAACATTGATAAAGCCTACTGCGAAAAAAAAGGCATTAAGGTCGCCAATGTTGCCGGGTATGGCACCAATGCCGTTGCGCAACATGCGCTCATGCTGATGTTAAATTTGGCCACGTCTTTCACCCCCTATAATCAAGATGTGGAAAATGATGTTTGGTCGTCAAACCCCCATTTCTGTTTACTGGACCATCCGGTGTTTGAATTGGCTGGCAAACACTTGGTTATCGTTGGTTATGGCGTATTGGGCAAACGTTTTGCTGAGTTAGCGGTGGCGTTAGGGATGACGGTGACCGTGGCGGCTCGGCCGGGTGATCCAGAGGATTTGCGTCCATCTTTAGACAGCTTGTTACCCCAGGCCGATGTGGTGTCCTTACATTGTTTGCTTACCGATGAGACTCATCATCTTATCAATGCATCGCGGCTGAAATTAATGAAACCCTCAGCCTTGTTGATCAATACCGCACGCGGCGCGTTAATTGACGAAAAGGCATTGCTTGATGCGTTAAAAAACGGTGAGATTGCTGGGGCCGGCCTTGATGGCTTGTCAATTGAACCGCCACCTAAGGATCATCCCTTGCTGCACTCGGGACTGAAAAATTTACTGATCACTCCCCACACGGCTTGGTTTGCCAAAGAGGCGCGTCAACGCTTGCTTGGCATTGCAGCGACACATTTATCCGCGTTTCTACAGTCTCGATAGGTCTAGAATTTATATATAAGTTATTAAACTAAAAGATGTTTGCTTGTGTCCGTTGTGGTAGATATACACAATAATTATCAGGCTTAATGTTATTACAAGGAAATAAGAATGGCGTATGATTTTGGTTCACAAACGCTAGGTATTAAAAACCCGTTTAAAACCGAAGGGAAATTTCGGGCGGTTACGGGGGCTATCTTGTTGGCGAGTGGTGTCATCCCCCTTTTGATGGTGGCTGAAGCACTAAAAGAAAACCCCGTGTATGCATACACTTACGCCATTCTTGGTTTTGTCTTATTGGCGGCCGGTTCCAGACATCTTGGGGTTGGTTTATTTCAACTATTTCGTTACTTTGTTGGGCGTTCGGTACCGACGTCTTTAGCGTATAATCGTTCCCGTTCAGAGCAAGATATTGCTCAGTCAGAGCAAAAAACCGTGCTCTATGATGACAACCAGCTGCATGCCATGATGATGGGACGCAAGAACACCACCTTTGTTGAGCCCCAAGGTTGGGTGGCGCGATTTTTACATTCTATCTTTCCCAATTTGACCTTTTTGCCCCACCCGTTGCGCAATTTGGCACAGGAATTAGGCAGTCTGGCCATTAGTTTTATTGCCGCCATTGTTTCGTTTCTTATTGTGGCTTTTGTGGTATCAACCGGCTTAGCCGGTGAAAAAGCACAATTACTGGCGATGCCCGTTCTTTCGTTTCTTTTATTGGTGTATTTACTGCGTCTTTGGTTTAGCGCCGCATCAGCCATTCATAATCGTCGTAATACCCAACTACATAAAGTGTCGGGTTTATCTGTGTCTATGTTAATCGGTATGTCTATTTTGGTACCGGTGATTGTGGGTTTTGGACTAGATGCTGTGGTGGATGTCTCCACCAGCGAGCTGGCTGCATGGATGGAAAAATACACCGTATTTAGTGCGTGGTTAAATCTGGTCATACTGGGCGTTACCATGGCAATTGTAATCGCCGGGATCCTGCCAGGGTTACTCACACGAATGCGTGGCGTTTCTCCGCAAACCGAAGTCAGTGAATATCGGGACAACTTGCAGGAGTCGGTGCATCCAAACGAAATTTTTATCAATCTAGAAAACATCGTACTGGCCAATCGCCGATATAAAGAGATCCCCAATCGTATCTACAGAGAGTTAGATCCCAAATTAAAAGAGCAGGCTGACGGCAAAGGCAGTTTTGATGGGGAATTGCTCATTGAAACCCAACCTCGCCTTGCCCAAGATCAAAACAATGAAATTGCGACTAAGCAAAAGCTACTTCCTACCCTGCTAGGTCAAGTCTGCGTACTGATTAGCTTCGCCTTGTTAAGTTTTTTTGCTTTAAGTGTTGCCGATGGGATGAGCTTGCTAAGAGAGGCCACCAATAATTTCTCTGGCGGAAAGCTCACAGACAGCGAGGTCATTGCACTGTTTAATCAGGTCAGCCATGCCCTTGTGTTGTTTTTCGCTTGGATGGCGTTGAGTGCTGCGGGCAAGATGTTGAACAATGCCTCACACCTTTTCTGGGGAGAATTGAAATTTGAATCTATGATGATGTACCTGAAAACGGAAGGGACGTTCAACGAATCAAAATTCTCCACCGGAATGTCGATTCATGACTCAACACGTTCAGAAAACGTTTTGGTAAGAAGCTCCATTACGCCTTGGATCATAACCAGCACCATCAAAAGCTCCATTTTTGCCACCAGTGGTGCAAGTAATCTGGAAACCCCGCGATATATCATGGGGCTAACGAAAAATGACAATGAATTGGCCTCCATTATTGAGGAAATTAAAACCTTCCTACAAAAACGGGAGTCTATTGCATCCATAACCAATGAAGCTGATTTACAAAGCGCCAGTGTTATCCATCAGGTTAATCAGCAAACCCGCGCCCATTCCACAGAGGCGACGCAGGATAAAATCACCTTAAAAGAGGATGAAGAAGCCGCAGGGTATTTACGTAATAACGATACCCCAGAGGATAAATCCTAGCGGCTAACGGGATAGCTCTGCTTGTGATAGGTACAAGCAGAGCTTAATCATTGTCTGGCTCTTCTTCTACTCGGCTTTGCGCCGGCTTGCCCAAGAAAAATTCATAATAAAAATCGACGGCAAACTCCGTTTCCTCGTCAATGGTTGTCTGTATCGCCTCAACAAAAAGTTTTGGTAGCAGCCGATACCGTAACGACACATCAGGAGGTTCCTGGCGCTGCAGTAAGGTACTGGTAGAGGAATCATTACTGCTTAATCCAACATCAAGGTTATATTGCACGGTTAGCCTGTCATTAATGCGTCCGTTGATAGACAATTTTGTGGCGCTACTGCCAACACTGGATGTGGTACTGACACTGAAATCCTCAATGCCCAGCGCATTACCTACTCGCCCTTGCAGTTTTTCCGTACTTGATAAACCAAACCCGAGTAACAGTGCGTTATAGTCTGTCTCGCTGGAACTGGTACCTGGGCCGCTGCCGGTGAGTAAATAAGATAGGCTGTTGCTTTGATTCATGGATGGCTCGGAAAATAAGTTGATATTGGGGCTGTCGGCGGAGCCGTCTATACGCACCCCAGCCACCACATTATCTTCGGTTTGGTCGGGATCACGAATGGCTTCTATCAGCAACATGGGTTGATCTAAAGGGCCATTAAATTGCACTTCCCCAGTTTGAATCATGAGATCTTGGCCGTACGCCTGATAGCGACCGTCTAAAATTTGTAAGTCACCATAACCCACCAGCGCCGGTACGGTTTTAACTTCAATACCGCCATACAGGTTGGCGGTTAAACCAAAGGCGTCCAGTTTTACTTCGCCAGATTTTGCTTTGTCGATATTCACCATGACAGTGGCATCCACTAAATCCAGGGGATCATCTGAGGGAGGCTCACCGCGCAGGTGCACATCTTTTGAAGGGGAAACTGCGTTTGCGGGTAAATTCTCCACTAAAATGCGGGCCCAAGGAATGTTGACACTGCCGTTGACGGTAACCTTATTTGGCTGAATGTTGGCAGACAAATCAGGGGAAACCTGCATGCGCATATCTGGTTGCTGGATCTCAAAGCGTTTTCCGGTGAGATTCACATTGGCTTCAAGTTCGTCATGCCAGCTTAAATCGCCATCCACAGCACCTTTACCGCCACCGAGAAGGAAGCTGCCCTCAAAGGTGGCATTTTGACCATTCAGATGTATTACTTGTTCCCAATCACCTACATCCACGGGCATGTTTTCAATATCAATATTTCCCTTAGCCAGGGTGACATCACCGTTCAGCTGAACCGAGTCGATGGTGCCTCCTATGGCCAACTGGCCGTTGAGGATCCCCGACAAGGCTCTAATGGACGCTGACATGGATTTAAACGGCGCTATATTGATGGCGTTTAATGACACCATACCGCTTAACGGGGCACTTTTATCCGTGGGACTTGCGTTGATATTGGCAGTCAGATCGCCAAGTTGTTCACTGCTTAGGGAAACATCGGCGGTTAAAAGGTTATCGGTGTAGGCCCCATGTACGGTGAAATCGTCCGTGGTCAGTGCAAGTTGCTGTTTCGGTCCAAGGGTCCAGGTAGACGGGGATACGGTCATATCAAAATTAACATCAAGGGGTACATCAACGCCGACTTTTCCCGATGAGGTAAAGGACAAGGTGGCATCAGACGGTGCCGTAATGGTATTTGGCACAAATTCGTGGGCCCATATGCCCAGTGGCAACAATTGGGCATTCACCGACCATTGGGTGATGTCGTTCTGGTAGAGGGTTTTATCTAAGCATAGCTGGCCCTCCTGTCTGGAATGCCAGCAATTTTTACTGACAGAAACCGTAAGGGGCTCGGTGGTTATGGTTAAATCGAAGGGATTATCAAGCTGCCAGCGTGTGGTCATCAATCCAAGTTCGGTGGCACTGATTTGGGCGTTATATTGACCATTTTTCCAACTGCCCGCCAATGCTAGTTGGGCAGAGTTATCTGCGTTGACCATGTCTACTTTTAGCTGATGATTATCAAGAGAGCCGGTTATATCAACCACACCATTGATGGCGCCTTGCTCGGCCAAGGTGGGGTTGATGGCCGGTGCCACGTGTAAATCGGTAACCTTGATGGCGCCATTGGCGGTGGGATTGGTCCATACGCCTGATGCTTTTATTCGACCGTTTACCGCGCCGGTTACATCGGGGTAGAGCTGGGCAATGGCGTCAACATCCAAATCAATATCGGCATTTAAATAACGTTGATTGATAATTTGCGCGGCAATGTTTATCTGATTTTCCTGCTGCATCACACTTAAGTTTGAAACCAGCAGATCGCTGCGCTGGGAATACACCAGCGCCCCTTCTACCTGTATGGGTGAGCCATCTCTTTGCCCCGTCACAGACAAGTCAGTGATGCTCATTTCTGCCCCTTGCTCGGTTAGTTGCATTAAGCTAGTAAAGCCACCGTTGATTTCCTCTGGTGCCATAGGCGAGAGCGAGGTAGCAGAAATATCCGTAAGTTCGGTTCGACCAGACCAACTCATGCTTTCATTTAAAAACAAGGTGCCCGTGTTTGTTACACGACCTTCAAGAATGTCGATGGTAAAGGTATTTACACTCACATTTTCTCGGTTTAACACCACATCGGCGGTGACAGGGATGGGCCCTATATCGGGAATATCT
>NZ_JBAHZB010000079.1:0-16087 GCF_036697315.1 Alteromonas sp. 14N.309.X.WAT.G.H12 | reverse complement strand
GGAGGGCAATACTGGCGCTCATGATATTTTTGATCCAGTTGAAGATGAATGGAAAGAAGGAAAGCCTTTACCTGTGCCTGCTGCCGGTATTGGGTGTGTGCGTTACCACGACAGCATTTATGTTTTTGGCGGCGAATCTTATGGGAAACCCAATGCTAACGTTTTTTCAAAAGTGTGGCGGTATGAAATTAAGCGTAAGCGCTGGCGTGACGTCTCTGTGATGCCCGTGCCCCGTCATGGACTCGGCGTGGTAACCTTTGATGGCGCCATCTGGTTAATTGGCGGAGCTGGCGAGGCGGGGGCGAAAGAGACCCGTAATACGGTGAGTAAATTGACGTTAGTCGAATAAAACAAGGCGTGTGGTGTAAACCACACGCCTTGATATTCATTAAGCAATGGCGCTTTCTTCTTCATCTGGACTTAACACGCCCCAGATATCATGTTCATCAGCATGGATAATTTCGGCCCATACCCGTTCTCCCGGTGAAACATCAAATACACCGTTTAAATGCACGACGCCGTCTACTTCAGGCGCATCTGCGTAGGTTCTGCCCACGGCGCCTTCACTATCCACACTGTCTATGACCACCAGGTATTCTTTACCAATACGTTGCTTGAGACGTTGTGCACTGATTTCACTTTGTACTTCCATAAACCGTGCAAGCCGAGCTTGCTTCACGTCTTCGGGAACAGGATCAGGTAAATCATTTGCTTTAGCACCTTCAACCGGACTATAGGTAAAGCAACCCACCCGATCTAATTGCGCCTCGCGAATAAAGGTAAGTAATTCTTCAAACTCTTCTTCCGTTTCACCAGGGAAGCCGACAATAAACGTAGAGCGAATGATGAGCTCTGGGCAGCATTCTCGCCATGCCTTAATGCGTTCGATGGTACGTTCGGCACTACCTGGGCGTTTCATCAGCTTTAATATGCGTTTATTGGCATGCTGAAAGGGAATATCCAGATACGGAAGTACCCGTCCTTCGTTCATCAGCGGGATAAGATCATCGACGTGAGGGTAGGGATAGACATAATGTAATCGTACCCACATATCCATCTCACCGAGCTTTTCGCACAGTTGCTGCATATGCGCTTTTACCGGCATGCCATTCCAAAAACCGGTGCGGTGTTTAATATCTACGCCATAGGCACTGGTATCTTGTGAAATAACCAGCAGTTCGCTGACACCAGCATTTTTTAAACGTTGGGCTTCATCCAATATTTCGCCTACCGGACGACTTACCAGATCGCCGCGCATGGACGGAATAATGCAGAAGGTACAGCGGTGATTACAGCCTTCTGAAATTTTCAAATAGGCATAATGACGAGGTGTAAGCTTGATGCCGTGATCAGGCACTAAATGTTCAAAGGGGTTGTGAACCGGTTTTGGTAGATGGCTATGGACTTGCTCTACCACAGTTTCATAGGCATGAGGCCCGGTTATCGCCAATACATTTGGGTGAACTTCACGGATTTCATCTTCTTTGATACCAAGGCAACCTGTCACAATTACCTTGCCATTTTCATTTAACGCTTCACCAATGGTGTCTAAGGATTCTTGTACTGCAGAATCAATAAAGCCGCAGGTATTAACGATGACCAAATCAGCATCATTATAGGTGGGAACCACATCATACCCTTCGGTGCGTAACTGGGTAAGAATGCGTTCGGAGTCCACCAGATTTTTAGGACATCCTAAGCTGATAAAACCAATGCGGGCATGGCTATTTATTGCTGAATTTTCTGCGGCCTGCCGCGCCTGCGCATCGAGTACCTTTACCGGGGTTTCTAAGGTGGTGGTGCTATTGGGAATAAATTTTTCTACGGTCATAGTGCTACGAAGTAAAACGTTAATGGCGGGATTATATCATTAATGTGCTGCTATGCTGCATGTAACTTTATAAGGTTGCTGCTATTATATTTGGCAATGGATATATGTACGAAATCAAGGGCAACGAGCAAAGAGAGGTGACATGAATATATACGTAGTAGGCGAAACCGGTATTGCCATAGAGAAGGTGGTCCCAGTGATGGCAGAATTAAGATCTACCTTGCCTGAAGCGACGATGCATAAGCAAATTCTCCGTCAAATGGCCGACGGATACGAAATGTTGGCGGTAGTGGATGCGGGTCACGTTATTGCGGTATGTGGTTTTGTCACCAAAGAGAAATTAGCGTGGGGGAAACACATCTATATTGATGATTTGGTCACCGTTAAACAGGCGCAAAATCAAGGGGCCGGCCACCTTTTGCTCGATACCGTGGTCAATTTAGCCAAGGAACGAGGCTGTGCATCTGTCCATCTTGATTCCGGTGTACACAGATTTGCCGCACATCGATTTTATCTTCATCACAAGTTCGATATTACCAGTCATCACTTTGCGATTAATATTGAATGATACCGATGATGTTGCCACTGCATTGTTACGATTTGAAAGGTCGTATCATGCCCCCTCGCTGGCTGTACACGCTGCTGCTATTGTTGTGCACAGATTGGTTGGCATTGGTATTTTCCCTCGCCAGTAGGGGACAAACCTCCCAATTGCTTGCCATTTTATACCCTGACAGAGCCGTATTAGGGAATCGTTTACTGGCAACGTTGCCGTTTTTGCTGGTACTGCTTTTGTTAGGTAATCGTTCCCGATTGTGGAATAAAGGGCTTTACCGATGGCGAAGGGGAATAAAGCCTTTGCTCTTTGCAGGAATTATCGCGAGTACGGGAGCACAAATTGCGACGATGGCGCAAGAATGGTGGGTATTTCATTGGACACCCGCATTATTCTTACTATTAAACCTAGTTTTGCTGCTAAGTGTCATACGCAGTCGGCACCTTTCTTTTATGATCGAAGATTGGCGTCATAGCAAAAATGTGCAGACCGAGCCTACCGATATTACTGGCGTTGATGAGACAAAGCCTGGTTGAAATAGTTGGCAACACTGATGTTGCTGTCGTTGACCAATCTTTCGTAGCATATACCCGCAAAGGCATAGGAGCGTTCTCCGACATCAAGTACCACAAAGGGGGCTTCAGGATCAGACTCATCATAGCGCCAATGGCCACCGGCGACTTGACGATAACATTCACCAATGTAGGCACCGTAAATATTACAGATGGTAAATACCGCATTATCTTCTAACGCGTTATCTTGGTATTTGTCCAAAAATAGCAGCAAGATGTCGTCGACTAAGCTAATACTGGAAGGTGAGGAATCTAACTCTATATCAAATTCATCCTTAGCCGTTGTGATCGCGTCATTGGCGCATTCTGTCATCAATGTGGATAATTCAGCTTGTTCCATGAGTGACTCCTTATTATTGTTTTACTGAAGTGTTTGTTTTCAGTAAGTTTGTTGTTTGACAAATACTACGTGTTTTCCTGCGATGAGGATAGTCGATTTATCACAGCCGCCGCTGCGAACATACCAAAGGTGGCTGTCACTGTCACCACGGCACCAAATCCTCCCGCGCAATCGAGCTTAGTGCCGCCTTCCAGAACCGACTTGCTAAAACAAACACTGCCGTCAGGTTGAGGGTAGCGAAGTTGCTCAGTGGAATATATACATTCTACACCAAAACGGCGTTTGGGATTCTTTGAAAAGTGATAAAAGCGCCTTAACTCACTACGTACTTTGGCTGCCAGGGGATCTTGTATTGTTTTGGCCAAGTCCCCCCGGGTGATCTGGGTGGGATCGATCTGACCGCCTGCGCCGCCGATGGTCACGATGTGTTGTTTGTTGCGCTTACAGCAAGCGATAATAGCGGCTTTTGCTTTTACGCTGTCGGTGGCATCAACAATACTATAAAAGTGGGGGTGGATATAATCCCGTACGTTCTCGGGGGTGACGAAATCTTCAATGGTATTGACTTCACACTGGGGATTAATTTGCTGTATTCGTGTTTTTAACACCGTCACCTTAGGTTCACCTACGGTGCTATCAAGGGCATGAATTTGGCGGTTGATATTGGTGGTACACACATCATCTAAATCAATGAGCGTCAGAGCACCGATACCAGAGCGGGCCAAAGCTTCGGCCGTCCACGAGCCCACGCCACCCACACCAATCACACATACGTGTGACTGTGACAGCCGTGAAAGTCCACTTTCACCGTATAACCGGGTAATACCACCAAAACGCTGTTTTTCACTCATAATAATTATCTAAATGCTACCGCTTGTTTAAACCAGTTTCGATTGATTTTTTCGCCGCCATTTTACCTTAAAAGGGAGCGGCAGAAAGGGCGAGGGGGAATTTTATGCCAAATAAAATATTTTCATAGTGAAACGATTGAACCGATCTTGCCTCTAGCATACTATTTGGTTCCTCATGGAAAAACACAACAGTATCAAACAGGAATGTCAATGAAACCAGTTATACTCGCAGGTGGGTCAGGCAGTCGCCTTTGGCCTAAGTCTCGCGCTGCGTTACCTAAGCAGTTTCTTGCACTTACATCAGACCACACCATGTTGCAGGAAACCGTTTCTCGTTTAAATGGGACTGATTGTGAAAACCCCATATTTATTTGTAATGAAGCGCATCGTTTTCTTGTTGCTGAGCAATTGCGTGTGGATAACATTTCACACGATGGAATTTTGCTTGAACCCGTTGGTCGCAATACGGCTCCTGCTATTGCGCTAGCCGCATTACACGCTACCAAAAATGGGGAAGATCCTGTTTTATTGGTGTTAGCCGCGGATCACTTAATTAAAAACCAACCTGCATTTCATCAAGCCATTGCTAAAGCGGAAGTGCTGGCCGAATCTGGCTGTTTAGTCACCTTTGGGATTGTGCCTGATCAACCCCATACCGGTTATGGTTACATTAAAGCCGGTGAGGCTAAGGGCAGTGGCTTTGATGTGGCAGAATTTGTTGAAAAGCCAGATTTACAAACGGCTGAAAGCTACGTGAGTTCCGGTAAATACTTTTGGAATAGCGGCATGTTCATGTTTAAGGCCAGTCGTTATATTGAAGAATTGGAGAAGTTTAATCCGGAAATTCTGTCTGTGTGTCGCAAGGCCATCGAAACGGAAGCCTCGGATCTGGATTTTATTCGTGTTGATGCAGAAATTTTTGCTTTATGCCCGGATGACTCCATTGACTATGCCGTTATGGAGCGCACCAATAACGCGGCAATGATACCCTTGAACGCGGATTGGTCTGATGTGGGGAGTTGGTCTTCACTATGGGAAACGTCAGATAAGGACAGCCAGGGAAATGTGGTGGTTGGTGATGCCATTCTCGAAGGCGTCAATAACAGCTATGTGAATGCAGAACAGCGACTCATTGCCGTTATTGGCTTAGATGATGTGGTGGTGGTTGAAACGAAAGATGCCATCATGGTTGCACATAAAGATCAGGTGCAAGACATCAAAAAGGTGGTTAATCGATTAAAACAAGAAAAGCGTCCGGAATTTGAATTTCATCGTGAAGTTTTCCGCCCTTGGGGGAGTTACGATGCCATTGATAAAGGACAGCGTTTTCAGGTAAAACGCATAAAAGTGAAACCGGGAGAGAAACTCTCTGTACAGATGCATCATCATCGCGCTGAACATTGGGTGGTGGTTGCCGGTACGGCAAAAGTTACCTTAGGTGAACAGACGGTATTATTAACAGAAAACGAGTCCACCTATATCCCGATTGGCGAAATTCACTCACTGGAGAACCCAGGTAAAATTCCATTGGAATTAATTGAAGTACAATCGGGAACTTATTTAGGTGAAGACGATATCGTACGTTTTTCTGATCGCTACGGTAGAACAAAAAAAGAGGACGGAAAACAGTGAGTCAACCCATTAATTGCTTTAAGGCCTATGATATACGTGGCGAATTGAATGTCGAGTTGACCGAAGCCATTGCCTATCGTATTGGCCGCGGATTTGCCCAGGAGTTGAACGCAAAAACGGTTCTTGTGGGCGGTGATGTCCGCCTCACGTCTGCGCCCCTTAAGTTAGCCTTAGCGGCCGGATTAATCGACGGTGGCGCCAAGGTTATTGATCTTGGTGTGACGGGTACCGAAGAGATTTATTTTGCCACCAAACACCTTGGTGTTGACGGCGGGATTGAAGTGACTGCCAGTCATAATCCCATCAATTACAATGGCATGAAGCTAGTCAAAGCAGGCTCAGTGCCTATAAGTGGTGATACTGGGCTCAATGCTATAAAAATGGCTGCCGAGACCTTCAGTGATGCCGACGTGGATGCCCGTCTTATGCATTATACCGCAGGAGAAGCCATTGATGATTCGGCGTTCTTTTCTGGCCACTGT
The DNA here is from genome assembly GCF_036697315.1 of Alteromonas sp. 14N.309.X.WAT.G.H12. Lineage (NCBI taxonomy): Bacteria > Pseudomonadati > Pseudomonadota > Gammaproteobacteria > Alteromonadales > Alteromonadaceae > Alteromonas > Alteromonas sp. 14N.309.X.WAT.G.H12. Next base: position 9,823 of record NZ_JBAHZB010000079.1, on the reverse strand, counting down.
CATGTAAAAGAAGCGATCCTTACCGCCACAGCAGGTTATGAAACACAAGATTGTTTATCAGACTATGCTGAGCATGTGGTCTCTTACATTGATACCAATAAATTAACACCGCTTAAAATTGTGACCAATGCAGGTAATGGTGCGGCGGGCAAAGCCCTTGATGCCATCGAAGCGATTTTCCAAAAGAAACAGGTACCGGTGGAATTTATCAAGGTCCATCATGAAGCTAACGGTTTGTTTCCTAATGGGATCCCGAATCCATTATTGGTAGAAAATCGAGCCGATACCGCACAAGCGGTAAAAGATCACGGGGCGGATTTCGGTATTGCCTGGGATGGCGATTTTGATCGCTGTTTTTTGTTTGACGAACAGGGACGCTTTATCGAAGGCTACTATATTGTTGGCTTGCTAGCCCAGGCCTTTATCGATAAAGAACCAGAGGCAAAGATTATTTACGATCCCCGGGTTTTTTGGAATACCGAAGATATTATCAAGCAAGCCGGTGGCACACCCATTAAGTCTAAAACCGGCCACGCATTTATTAAAGAGCGTATGCGCAAAGAAGATGCGGTGTACGGTGGCGAAATGAGTGCACACCATTATTTCCGTGATTTTGCTTATTGTGATTCGGGGATGATCCCTTGGTTGTTAGTCGCTGAACTGATGTCGACACGGGAGCAATCGCTGTCAGCCATGGTGGATGCGCGAATCAGCGCTTTTCCATCCTCGGGTGAAATTAATAGCGTGTTAAAAGATGCTGATGCCGCCATTGCACGCATTAAGGCCAAGTATGAAGGGGATGCTCTTGTGGTTGATCATACCGATGGGATTGGTTATGAGTTTGCCAATTGGCGGTTTAATTTACGGAAATCTAATACCGAACCGGTTATTCGTCTCAATGTAGAAGCAAAGGGCGATATGCAATTAATGGAAACAAAAACGGCAGAACTTGTGGCGTTAATACGTGATGAATAAGCCTTGATATTTAAATAAAAAAGCCTCTTTTTTTAAAAATAAAGAGGCTTTTTTTTAGAAAAGTAAAAAAATCATCCAGGCATGACTTAATACCACCACTGTGGTTAATGCCATGCGTAATATTATATAACTCACAATTTCTTCTTTGCTGAGACTTAAGCACTGTTTATCGTAATAAAGCACACCGAGATAACACAAAGAAAGTAGCCCCAATACAAAAGGATGTCCGGCTAAAACCAGACATAACCAGCCAATAAGGGTTGGTAGCATGGCGATATATAACTGGACGCCATAATCGCGCTTAGAAAGTGCGTCCCACCAATAAATGCCACCAAAAAAAGACAGCAGTACCGCAGAATACTGGGTAAAGTATCGGGCGCTGGTAACGAGGGGGAGCCAATCTAAAGCGCCAATCATGGGTAAGAGTATAAAAGGGATCAGGCCTGCAGCACCTAACCAAACCACCGCGTAGGGCATAAACATCTCCAAAAAAAATAGCGCCATAAGGCGCTATTTTATCATGGATTTAGCAATTATTTATCCAGCGGTGTAAATTTACGCTTGCTGTGACCGGTGTATAACTGACGAGGACGACCAATTTTCTGGCCTTTGTCGCTCATCATTTCGTGCCAGTGTGAAATCCAGCCTACGGTACGTGACAATGCGAAAATACAGGTAAACATATTGGTAGGAATACCAATGGCTTTAAGAATGATACCAGAGTAAAAATCAACGTTAGGGAATAATTTTTTCTCAGAGAAATAATCATCGCTTAAGGCAATACGTTCCAGTTCCATTGCTACGTCGAGAAGGGGATCTTTGACATCCAATTCTTTTAATACTTCGTAGCAGCTATCACGCATTACTGTGGCACGGGGATCATAGTTTTTATAAACACGATGCCCAAAGCCCATAAGACGGAAGGGGTCATTTTTGTCCTTCGCACGCTCGATAAACTCTGGAATACGATCAACACTGCCGATCTCTTCTAGCATGTTTAAGCAAGCTTCGTTTGCACCACCGTGAGCAGGGCCCCATAAAGACGCAACACCCGCCGCAATACATGCGTAAGGGTTAGCACCTGAAGAACCCGCTAATCTTACTGTAGAAGTGGAAGCGTTTTGTTCATGGTCTGCGTGCAGCGTAAAGATACGATCCATCGCACGCTCAACCGCAGGACTGATTTTATACTCTTCAGCCGGCACGGAGAACATCATGTTCAGGAAGTTACCTGCGTAGCTTAAATCATTTCGGGGATAAACGAAGGGCTGGCCAATGTTGTACTTATAGCACATGGCTACGAGAGTAGGCATTTTTGCAATAAGACGATGGGCACTACGAATACGCTGTTCAGGATTAGAAACGTCTAGGTCACTATGATAGAACGAAGACATCGCGCCAACGGTACCGCAAAGCATAGCCATGGGGTGTGCGTCATTACGGAAACCATGGAAGAACATGTTAATTTGCTCATGTACCATAGTATGGCGAGTTATTGTTTCGCGGAACTCATCATATTCTTCGTTCGTAGGTGCTTCACCGTTAAGGAGCATGTAGCACACTTCGAGATAAGATGCGTCTCGTGCCAACTCTTCGATGGGATAACCGCGATGAAGTAATACACCTTTTGCACCGTCGATATAAGTGATGGACGATTCGCAAGATCCGGTGGCCATGAAGCCTGGATCGAAAGTGAAATACCCGTGGGCACCTAATGAACGTACATCAATTACATCTTGACCTTCGGTACCGGACAAAATCGGTAATTCGATTTCTATATCACCGGCTTTCAGAATGGCCTTCTGATCTGCCATATATGCTCTCCTCAGAAAAGTTTCTTTGGCAACGTACTCACCACAAATTGGATGAGTTTGTTGTAAAAAGTGGCGTAGTTTTACTTTATTATGCAGGGGAAAGTCAATTTAATTGCATAATTGCATAATAAATATTCTCGTCGATTTTATCAGATACGCGTTAATTACAGTAGGGTACGACGCTGTTTTCTTCTTAGGTAATTAGATTATTTGAATTTTTCATAGTTAACTTTAGTAAAATTTATATGCAATTACACCCGTGACAAATACATACCTTATAAATTTTTATTACATTCGATTCCAATAGGGAAACTGTTATGCTGTTGTAACCCAGTAACGATGTGGGGTGTAGCACGACGGCTCATTTCTGTTTCGTGAAAATACCTCTGTCATCTTCTGAATGTGGTAATTATAATGTTGTATTCTTACCACTGTGGACGCTATAAGACTAAAGTCCTAATACGGTACAAAAAATTGTAATTGTACAATGCGCTGGATATACTCAGCGCTGCTCGAATTAACATTAAATCACAATGTTGTTCGAGTAACATATAATTCACAAGTTGTTAACAAACTCAACGGACGAGATAATTAACAGGTAAAATAACTGAATTACTTTGTCAGGACATAAAAACAACGGGTAATTCTTATCCCTACGGATCAAACAGGCATAAATTGTGAAAAAGCAAAGACCAGTAAATTTAGACCTCAATACAATTAAATTTCCTCCCTCTGCTGTTTCTTCAATTCTCCATCGCATTACCGGCGTAGCCATGTTTTTCGCACTCTTGTTTGTCATTTGGGCATGGGCAGTTTCTGTTTCATCGCCAGAAGGATTTGCAAACGTGCAAACAATTATGGATGGAGTTATTGGAAAGCTCATCGCTATCGGAACAGCCTCTGCACTGACCTATCACATTCTTGGCGGTATCCGTCATGTAATTATGGATATGGGGCATTGGGAAGAACTTGAGTCAGGTAATAACAGCGCCCGTGCCATCATGGCATTGTGGATCGTACTGACCGTCGTACTGGGAGTCGTATTATGGTAACCAACCAGGCAAGTATGAAACGAAATGGCGTACAGGATTTCGTCACGCTTCGCACCACCGCAGCCATCATCACTGCATTCTCTTTGTTTATGGCGTGGTTTTTTATTTCTACAGACGAACTAACCTACGCAGTGTGGCATGGTTTGTTCTCTGGTCTTGGAATGAAGGTATTTACTTTCGTAACCTTGGTTGCTGTGTTGTTTCACGTTCGCGTGGGATTATGGCAAGTCTTAACTGATTACGTGAAATCACCAGGATTACGCGCGGTTTTACAGTTCGCCCTTAACCTGACTGCGTTAGTTTACGTAGTAGTTGGTTTGTTTGTTTTGTGGGGTATCTAAAATGAATAATATGAATTTACCAGTACATGAATTTGACGCTGTAGTAATTGGTGCTGGTGGCGCAGGCATGCGTGCAGCATTACAGATCTCCCAGTCAGGTCAATCCTGTGCTTTGTTATCAAAAGTATTTCCTACTCGTTCTCATACTGTTTCTGCTCAGGGCGGAATTACGGTTGCGTTGGGTAATTCCCACGAAGATAACTGGGAATGGCACATGTATGACACCGTTAAAGGGTCTGATTACATTGGTGACCAAGATGCCATTGAATACATGTGTAAGACGGGACCCGAAGCCATTATAGAAATGGAAAATATGGGCTTGCCATTTTCCCGTTTTGAAAACGGAAAAGTGTATCAACGTCCTTTCGGTGGTCAGTCAAGAAATTTTGGCGGTGAACAAGCAGCACGTACAGCGGCAGCTGCCGACCGTACAGGTCACGCATTGTTACACCTGCTTTATCAGCAGAATGTAAAAAATAAAACCAAAGTTTTCTCCGAATGGTATGCCCTTGATTTAGTGAAAAACCAAGACGGCGATGTAGTCGGTTGTACTGCCATTGATATCGAATCCGGTGAAGTGGTTTACTTTAAATCACGGGCAGTGGTACTGGCTACTGGTGGTGCAGGGCGTATCTTTGCTTCTACCACCAATGCACATATCAATACCGGGGATGGTGTTGGTATGGCGTTACGCGCTGGTGTTTCCGTACAAGATATGGAAATGTGGCAGTTCCACCCCACAGGTATTGCGGGTGCCGGTACGCTGGTAACCGAAGGTTGTCGTGGTGAAGGTGGTTATCTGCTCAATAAAGATGGCGAACGCTTTATGGAGCGTTATGCGCCGAATGCAAAAGATTTGGCTGGCCGTGACGTTGTTGCCCGTTCAATGATGACGGAAATCCGTGAAGGTCGTGGTTGTGAAGGTCCATGGGGAACTCACATTAAACTGAAGCTTGACCATTTGGGTAAAGATGTTCTTGAATCACGGTTACCGGGTATTCTTGAATTATCCAGAACCTTCGCCCACGTTGATCCTGTTAAAGAGCCGATCCCAGTTATTCCTACTTGCCATTATATGATGGGTGGAATTCCAACCAATGTGGATGGCCAGTGTCTTACCGTTGATGAATCAGGTAAAGAAACCGTGGTTAACGGCTTGTTTGCCTGTGGTGAGATTGCTTGTCTATCTGTACATGGCGCCAACCGTCTGGGTGGTAACTCACTGCTCGACCTGGTGGTATTCGGTCGTGCAACAGGCTTACACCTGGGTGAAAAACTCGCTGAAACGGCACCATCTCGCGATGCGTCTGATTCTGACCTTGACCTTGCAATGGCACGGTTTAATCGGTGGGAAACATCTGAGAAAGGTAAAGGCGAAGATCCCGTACAGATTAAAAAAGACATGCAGCAATGCATGCAGCTTAATTTCTCCGTATTCCGTGAAGGTGATGCCATGGCCGAAGGTCTGGAACAACTTAAGGAAATTAGAGAACGCCTTAAATATGCACGTCTTGATGACAAGAGTTCCGACTTCAATACGCAACGCATTGAATGTTTGGAATTGGATAATCTTATGGAGACTGCATACAGCACCGCAGTGGCTGCAAATTATCGTACAGAAAGCCGTGGCGCACACAGTCGCTTTGAATTCCCTGATCGTGATGATGAAAATTGGTTATGCCATACCATCTATAACCCAAAAACAGAATCTATGATCAAACGTGATGTCAATATGGCGCCGAAATTACGGGAAGCATTCCCGCCTAAAGTGCGTTCATACTAAGAGAGGCTAGTATCATGCAATTAAGTTTTTCAATTTATCGTTACAACCCTGAGGTTGATGACGCACCAAAAATGCAGGATTACTCCCTGGAAGTTGAAGAAGGGCGCGACATGATGGTGTTGGATGCGCTGCTTCAGCTAAAAGAGCAGGATCCATCATTGTCTTTCCGTCGTTCATGCCGTGAAGGCGTTTGTGGTTCTGATGGCGTGAACATGAATGGTAAGAATGGTTTGGCGTGTATTACGCCACTATCTGCCTTAGGAAAAGGTAAGATCACAATCAGACCACTGCCTGGTTTACCGGTAGTACGTGATTTAGTGGTTGATATGACGCAATTTTATACCCAGTATGAAAAGGTCAAACCGTTTCTTATTAACGATAGTAAGCAGCCGCCAGCCAGAGAGCACCTTCAATCTCCTGAAGAACGTGCTAAATTAGATGGCCTGTATGAATGTATATTATGTGCATGTTGTTCTACTTCCTGTCCGTCTTTCTGGTGGAATCCAGATAAATTTATCGGACCTGCAGGCTTGCTGCATGCCTATCGTTTTCTTGTGGACAGCCGCGATACAGCCACCGACGAACGTCTTGGCGATCTGGATGATGCATTCAGCGTCTTCCGCTGCCATGGCATCATGAATTGTGTCAGTGTATGTCCTAAAGGTTTGAACCCGACTAAAGCTATCGGCCACATTAAGTCGATGCTGCTTCAACGGGCTGTTTAGTACGAAATCTGACACTTATCTAAGTTCAGATTGATTTTTCTAAATGGCCATCCATGTGGGATGGCTATTTTTTTATATATGCGTTATAAACGGTTGGTTCTTATAAAAATAACCGCCATAATATAACACCGTGTTTAAAGTTATTCCTAAACGTAGCAAGGCACTATAATGCATGAAAGCGTGATGAAAGCGTGGTGGGATTCTTCGCATATGGCGGGCTCAAATGCTGCCTATGTTGAAGAGTTGTATGAAATGTACCTCGACAACCCACAAAACGTCTCTGATACCTGGCGACAGGTGTTTGATACCCTACCTAAAGTTGATGGCGTAGAGTTAGAAAGTAATCATACGTCCATTCGTAACCAGTTTAGGCAGTTAGCTGCCCTCGGACCCACAGCGCGCATGTCTTCGTCGGCGCCAAAAGAAGGCTCAGCGCCTTCTGACGAAAGACAAGTCAAAGTGCTACAGCTTATCAATGCTTATCGGTTCCGCGGTCATCAAAACGCCAACCTTGATCCTCTAGGGCTTTGGAAACAGCCCAAAGTTCGCGACCTTGAATTATCTCACCATAGTCTCTCCGAAGCTGACTTTGATACAACGTTTAATGTCGGTTCTTATGCCATTGGCCAAGACACCATGTCTTTGGGCGAGTTATACAAATCGCTAAATAGAACCTATTGCGGTTCGTTAGGTGCAGAATACATGCACATTACCGACACTGAGCAAAAACGTTGGTTGCAGCAACGTATTGAGTCTTGCGAAGCGAAACCACAAATCAGTAAAGAACAGAAAGTGGGTATCTTAAAAGGATTAACTGCTGCTGATGGTATGGAAAAATACCTGGGAGCCAAATTCCCCGGTGCAAAACGCTTCTCATTAGAAGGGGGTGATGCTCTTATCCCCATGCTAAAAGGATTGATTACGGATGCCGGTTCTGCGGGCACCAAAGAAGTCGTTATTGGTATGGCTCACCGCGGACGTTTAAACGTATTGGTTAACGTACTGGGTAAAAATCCCTCGGTGCTGTTTGATGAGTTTGCAGGTAAACATGACAACACCTTAGGTTCAGGTGATGTGAAGTACCATGCGGGTTTTTCTTCTGACTTTGCCACCCCGGGCGGTAACGTTCACCTCGCGTTAGCCTTTAACCCGTCACACTTGGAAATCGTTAATCCGGTTGTTATGGGTTCGGTTCGCGCAAGAATCGATCGCCGTAACGATGATTTCTCAAAAGTGCTCCCCATTACCATTCATGGTGATTCGGCCATTGCGGGACAAGGTGTGGTGCAAGAAACCTTCAATATGTCACAAACCCGTGGTTTTGCTGTGGGTGGTACGGTACGTATTGTTATCAACAACCAGGTTGGATTTACCACGTCGAAAACGGAAGATACCCGTTCAACGCAATATTGTACTGATATTGCGAAAATGGTGCAGGCGCCGATTTTCCACGTGAATTCTGATGATCCTGAAGCGGTCATGTTTGTGACTAAACTGGCATTAGATTACCGTAATAAATTCAAAAAAGACGTTGTTATCGATTTGGTTTGTTATCGCCGTCATGGTCATAACGAATCAGATGAACCGAATGCAACCCAGCCTCTGATGTATCAGAAGATTAAAAAGCATCCTGTGCCCCGTCAACTCTACGCGGATCAACTCGTGGCAGAAGGCTCCCTAGAAATGAGGGACGCAGAAAAAATGTTAGAAGATTATCGTGCTGCCCTTGATCACGGTGCGTGTGTGGTTGAAGAATGGCGTCCGATGACGGAGCATTCTGTTGACTGGACTCCCCATATTGGTCACGATTGGGATGCGCCATACGATGGCGGTATTTCCGTTGAAAAACTCAAATCACTGGGTGAAGCACTAACTCGCTATCCTGAAGATTATAAATTACATTCACGGGTTAATAAGGTCTACCAAGACCGTAAGGCGATGGCCGCCGGTGAAAAACCTCTCGATTGGGGAATGGCCGAGAATCTGGCTTATGCATCTATCGTGGATGCTGGCAGTAATATTCGTATGACAGGTCAGGATTCAGGTCGTGGTACCTTTTTCCATCGTCATGCGGTACTGCATAACCAGACCGACGCATCAACCTATATGCCGTTACAAAATATTCGAGAAGGGCAGGGCGAAATCGAAATCTACGATTCTGTACTGTCTGAAGAAGCGGTAATGGCGTTTGAATACGGCTATGCTACGGCAGAACCAAGTTGTTTAACCATTTGGGAAGCACAATTTGGTGATTTTGCCAACGGTGCGCAGGTTGTGTTTGACCAATTCTTAAGTTCTGGTGAAGCAAAATGGGGCCGCTTGTGTGGTCTTACCGTATTGCTGCCTCATGGCTACGAAGGACAAGGTCCAGAGCATAGCTCGGCGAGACTTGAACGCTTCTTGCAATCCTGTGCTGATCATAACTGGCAGGTTTGTGTGCCTTCAACGCCAGCCCAAGTATTTAATATGATCCGTCGTCAGGTTGTACGCCCTATGCGTAAGCCGCTTATTGTTATGTCACCAAAATCACTTCTTCGTCACCCATTAGCGGTGTCTTCATTAGAAGAACTTGCTGAAGGCGTGTTTAAGAATGTGATTGGTGAAATTGACGAGCTTGATCCTGCGAAGGTTAAACGCGTGATTATGTGTTCAGGTAAAGTGTATTACGATTTGCTTGACCAACGACGTAAAAACGAACAAACCGACGTAGCCATCATTCGACTTGAGCAACTTTATCCGTTCCCACAAGAAGAGTGTGCGAAGATTGTTGCACAGTATAGCCATGTAAAAGACTGGGTGTGGTGTCAGGAAGAACCCCAAAACCAAGGGGCCTGGTACAGCAGTCAGCATCATTTCTGGCAAGCCATCCCTGATGGCGCAAAACTCACTTATGCAGGGCGCGAGGCCTCGGCTTCTCCCGCAGTAGGCTATTTATCCGTTCACAACCAGCAACAAAAAGCCCTGGTTGAAGACGCACTAACGATTAAATAAGGAACAGTAAATGACCATTGAGATAAAAGTTCCGGTCTTGCCTGAATCAGTTGCCGATGCCTCCATTGCAACTTGGCATGTTAAAGCCGGTGACACTGTAAAACGCGATCAAAACCTTGTTGATATTGAAACTGATAAGGTT
>NZ_JBAHZB010000078.1:0-16276 GCF_036697315.1 Alteromonas sp. 14N.309.X.WAT.G.H12 | reverse complement strand
ATCGTCAGGCATATTAGTGCTGCACCATTAGATCTAAATCAAACGGTTGTAAAGAACGGTTTAAAATGATCGCTTACTTAACAACGTCCCTGTTTATTTCATTATACTAACCGGGTTTTACCGGTAAGGAGTTCCTGCATCATGCCCTGTTTAATCTGGCGAGTTTTGTCGAGGCGCTGTTGCAGTGACTGAATTTCCTCGTCCATATCGGAGAGGATATTGGCGATGGCGGTTTGTTCTTTGGGCTGGCTAGGGATAGAAATCTTGAAGCCGCTCATATCTTTATTAGTAATCTGATTGATAGTAGCGCCCATAATCTCAGAAATTTGATTTTGGATTAGAGATGATTGAAATTGATAGAATACAAAAGAGGAATTCTTTGTCCTAAATATTGACATAAATGCACCAAAAGCATTTCCTTCGGCTTCTTTATCTATAAGAGCGCACTTTCCAATTAGCTGCTTACTTCCATTTCTCACACAAACTAAAATGTCTCCCTCTTTAACTATGACTCGTTCTGGCAAATCCATATTCACAAAAACGTTATTTTTGTACTCCAGCCTTCCATTTTGGACATTCGATGAACGCAATACTAGAGTTCCTTCATCTGACACGTTATTGGGTGAATATGTAAGTCCTATAATTGGATTCCCAATATCACCTAACTCAACAACTTCCCAATCGTCCGGAATCTCGCCCAGTTCGGTTTGCTTATAGCCCTTCGGAGTGCCGTCGGGATGGTTGGCGAATTCGGGAAGGCGGGTGCGGCCGGTGAGCAGTTGCTGCATGGTTGCGGTTTTAATCGCCTGCTTTTTGGCTATCAGCTTTTCGAGCCCAGCTATCAATGCATCAACATCGGATAATACATTGGCGATGGCGTTTTGTTCTTTTTCACAAGGCACTGCACAAAGCAGCTTTTCTAAGGTTGCTTTATTTAATTTATATCTTCCAGCTCCTTGTCTGCTTATGTGACTAGTAATATCTCGATGTCTAAAAAATAAAAAGAACCATTTGGCAGACCCAATTTTTCCTTGAATAAGGTGAGCATGGTTATTTACGTTAAACTTTCCTTGAGCTAATTGGGTCTGGGGAACATCCGTAAACTTTATAAAATGATCGCCATCTTCACCAATAAGAGCGAACTCTCCCTCAACTCTGTATTCGTTTAAATAATCTTGGATTCTTGTTGGTCCGTAATAAGGATAGTTCCCTTGCATTCCTTCCCGGACTTTCGTGCTTAATGGAAATCTCAAGTTATTACATATCGAAAACGCATCACCGACAGTGTAAATTTTCCAGTTATCCGGGATTACACCAATCTCAGTCTGCTTATATCCATCTGGAACTACGAGCTTCTCCATACTCACCACTCCAGTCCCATAGTCTTCAAATGCCCTGCGACTTTATCGCTGAGTTCGTCCACGGATTGGGTGAGCGCCGGTAATGGCTCTGCATAGCGTTCTTCCAGTTGCTTAACCCGACTGGCCAACTGCTGCGTCACGCGCTCTATTTCTGCCTGTATACGGCTTTGTAGTGTTGCGAGCCATTTGTTGTCAACGATAAGCGCTTTACAGTCTTCTTCGTTGAGTTCACCGTATTGAGCCAGTACTTGGGCATCCAGTGCTTCCTGTGCGTCTTTTACGGCTTTTTTGCTGGCGGCTTCGGTTCCGAACAGCTTTTTGGCATATTTGAGCGCGGCTTTTTCGTCTTGGTCTGTGGCTACTTTTAACTGTGCGGTAACGGTGGCTTTGGTTACTTTGTCTTTATCGTTAAGCGCGTTGATGAGTAAACCCTCTTCACCAGTTTGCTCTTCAATGTAACTTTCAAGTTCCTGTGTGGCGGCATCCTGCTTGGCTTGTAATTCTTCAATGGCCTGCTGTTCGGATTTAAAATAGCGATTTACAATTAGCTGCGGTGGGATAAGTTCCATTACGTACTTGGCTCTGCCAACGATGAGATCCGGTGTTTCTTTTAGCTTTTCGCCTTTTTTGGGTACAAGTTCACGTACCTGTTTACCGGCTAACCAGCCGTCCTGTGCCAGCACGTAAACATCGTCTTGCATGGCTTCGGCCCAGTAATCCATTAAAATCTGGTAAATGTCGTATTTGCTTAGCAGCTCGGCATTCGTATAGGCAGCTAACAGCGCCTCAGAGCGGGTGTAGATCCATGTTTTGGGTTTGTCGCCTAATTGCACATTACGCAAGTCATAATCCCTCGCCCACTGTTTAAAAGGTAACAGGCTACGGGTCGCAAAATCCTTAAACTCCCGAGAGTTTAAGATGGTGGGTTTTACTTCACTCTCACCTACCAGTGCCTCGCTGTAGTTTTCCCGCAGCGGTTCAAACAGGCTGGCACGTAACGAGGGAAACACCTCCCAGTACTGATTTAATGCATCGATATCTTTATTGGGAATACCGCCTTTAAGGTGTGCCGATAAGTCATGTAAGTCTTCTGCTTCGCTACTATCGATGTAACGTGGAATATTCAGGTTGTAGTCGTTATCGGCAATTTCTGCTACCGGTACAAAACGGCTGTAGCGGTTAAGCTCGATGCGCTTATTAAAAACGTCCACAATTTTATGAATATCCTGACTACGTAGGCGGTTTTTATTACCGTCTTTCATAAAGCCTTTGCTGGCATCAACCATAAAGATGCCTTCAGCAGCATCACCGTCTTTGAGGGCTCGAGCCTGTGCGCTTTCTTTATCGATAACAATAATACAGGCCGGAATACCTGTGCCGTAAAACAGGTTGGCAGGTAAGCCTATAATGCCTTCGATATACCCTTGTTTAATCAGGTTTTCGCGGATACGGGCTTCGGCATTGCCACGGAATAATACACCGTGAGGCAGGATCACCGCCCCTTTACCCGTGCTTTTTAAGCTTTTAATAATGTGCAACAAGAAAGCGTAATCACCATTTTTCTCCGGTGGAATACCCCATATAAAGCGCTCGAATTCATCTTCATTCGGGTTTAAGCCGCTCGTCCAGCTGGCGTAAGAAAACGGCGGGTTTGCTACAGCAAAGTCAAAAGCTTTTAAGCTGCCGTTAGCTTCTCTCCAGTGTGGGCTGCCAAGGGTATTCCCTTTCCAGATTTTGGCGGTTTCGTTACCGTGCAAAATCATGTTCATGCGTGCCAGTGCGCTGGTCGCATTATCCATCTCCTGTCCGAAGATGGACAAGCCACGCGGTGCTTCGTCGCTGGCTTTTAACAACAAGGAGCCGGAGCCACAGGTGGGGTCATAAACAGTCGCATCCTGCGATGTGTCAACGGTAATACCTACAACTTGAGCTAGAATACGAGAGACTTCTGAAGGTGTATAGAACTGCCCTTTTGACTTTCCGGATTCGGTGGCAAAGTGTCGCATTAGGTATTCGTAGGCATCACCTAACAGGTCGTCGCCATCGGCGCGGTTATTAGTTAAGTTAAGGCCTTCAAAAATGCCCACCAGCTTGGTAAGGCGGTCGACCATTTCTTTGCCTTTGCCTAAACGGTCTTCATCGTTGAAATCCGCAACGTCGATAACACCTTTCAGGTCATTAGCTTCTGCCAGTACGCCGATAATTTTATTGATCTTCTCGCCGATTTCTTTATCGTTTTTAACAGCGAGCATGTCATCAAAGCTGGCTCCTTCTGGCACCTCAATCATGCCGTAGGGGTCGCCTTTGTATTTATCGGTCACGTACTTCATAAATAACATGGTGAGTACGTAGTCTTTATATTGGCTGGCATCCATACCTCCGCGCAGCTCGTCGCAGCTGGCCCAGAGAGAGGAATAAAGTTCGTTCTTTTTAATTGCCATTATTTGTCCTGATGTATTGCTTAGCGATTTATTCGTCGCTTTAATTTGTTACTGGATCACGTAGCGTTCTTTAGATAAGCGGGTAAGAACCTGCCCGAACGTGATCGGATGGCGCTCGCAGAGCGCACTTAATTCGTTGCCGTCAATGATAGTGACGTTCAGTTTACCAGCGATTTCCCGAGTTGATTTAGCCAGCTGGGTAGCGTTGGTAATAAATACCTGCTTAGTGATTTCCCGCCCCAAGTGTTGGCCATATATGGCATTAGCGTTGGATATTTCCTGCACTGCATTGTGGCCCTTATAAGCACCTTGCTTATGTTTAGCCTGAATTAATATGGCTTTGCCGGCAAAGGTTAACACACCGTCGGCACCAAAATCTGAACCGTCTTTGGTTAGCCACGCACTGTCAGCCTGATATTCACGGGCGAGTAATTCTAACGTTAGCGCTTCAAACTGCTTCCAACTTAAGCGTGGCATATCCTCAAATGTGATTATGCTGTCAGCACCAAGGCTATGCTTGTCGGAGCCCGTTGGATTAGGCATTACTTCACCCGGCGTCACTACGGCGTCTTTAAGCATGGACTTTTGCGATAGCAAGCGATGCAGGTTAACATCGAAGGATTCAAAACTGGGGTGATGCAGTATAGGCACGTAGATATTTACGTCTTTTTTCTGACCAATACGAAATACCCTGTCGGTGGCTTGTGCTTCTTTGGCGGGATTCCAGTGCCGTTCAAAGTGGATAACGTTGTTGGCCCCCACGACGGTTAAGCCAACACCGGCTGCTACCGGCGACATAATGATGACGTTAAAGCCTTCTTTGGCCTCAAAGTCGGTGATCATGGATTTACGGCTTAAGGCACCGGCTTTTTTCACTACCGCTTTGGCATCGCCGTTGATAACGTGCAGTGGCCCAAGCCCAAAGTAACTGCCCAGCGCAATACTTAAAAAACGTTGCAGGCGTTTATTTACCGCAAAGATAATGCACTTTTCGTTTCTGGACTGAATATCGGTAAGTACTTCGATGGTTTTGGCCATTTTGGCGGATTCATCGAACAGGTTTTTAATTTCACGCTTTGATGTCGGCGCGTCTAACCGGCCACCGTCTGCCAAGCGTGGATGCAGCGAGCTATCACGTAAACGCATTAACGTGGTTAGCACATGACTGTTTTCATCTTCTAACTGCGCTTCTATAGAGCCTTCGTACACCTTTTGCTGATAGGCGGTCATAATGGCATGTAGCTTAGGTTCGTATTGCCAGTCGCTTGACTCGATTCCCACCAGCATATGCTTTTGCGGTAAACCTTCGAGGTTATCTTCTTTTACGCGGCGAAGCATTAATGCCCCTACTTTTTCCCGAAGTTGACGCCCTAAAGTTGCCCTAACGGCATCGAGCTCATCTCCTGCTGCCTGCAAGATAGGTGTAATGTAGGTTTGCCTGAAGGTCTGGTAAGAATCCAGATAACCCGGACAAGCGGTATCCATTAAACACCAAAAATCGGCAAGACTATTTTCTACCGGTGTACCAGTGGCCAGTAGCTTAAACTTAGCTTTTAACCCCTTGGCGGCCCGGGTTTGCAACGCATTGGGGTTTTTAATATTTTGCGCTTCATCGAATACCGCCAAGCCCCAGTCAATTTGAGACAGGGAAAACTGATAATCACGTAGTGTTTGATAGGTAGTGATCACCAATCGGCGTGGTAAATCCAAACGATCCGGCCCATATTTTTCGCCGAATTTTAGGGAATAGCGAGGCTCGAATGAGTCTTCATCGATATTAGAAGCTTTAGTTTCGGTACTGCCATCACGAAAACGGTTTAAGTCGCCGTCTGACTGTAAAATAACGATGTCTCTGAAGGGTGATTCATGGAAGGTTTCAGCGACCTCATCCTTCCAGTTCTCCAGCAGGCTCAAGGGCGCGACGATCAGGGTTGGACGACACGTTTCATCTTCTTGCTCACATAAGCGGTAATAATGCTCTGTAGCAGAAAGCGACATAAAGGTTTTACCCAGCCCCATGTCGTCTGCCAGCAATGCACCATTAACCAGCTCTTTCTGGCGTGCCATTTCTTCAAGTCCGAGGATCCATTTCACACCCACTAGCTGGTGCGGGAACGGTGTACGTTTGTGATTCGACCAGTCGAGTTCTTCGCTGTAAAGCACATCATTGAGCGCTTCTTCAACCAGCTTTGAAGGGCTGTCCAGTTCGTCATCATTGAGAGCAATATCGATAACGATTGGGCCATCGTCGATATCAACGTCATCATCGTCATTCGGTGCGTCTGGAGAATCCGGCTCATTTTTGCCGTCATCGTCTGGCTGGTTGTTAATTTTGTCTTGCAGCTTGGTGAGGGTTTGCGCTACGTCGGCTTCACTACCGATATCGTAATTTCTGCCCTCAAAGACAACTTCGGTCGCACCTGTTGCTTTAGCATCATTGATAACTTGCTGTAGTTGCGCAAGATCTTCCTTCGTTTTAACTTCTTTGGTAACCACACTGATTGGCAGAATCTTTCCGGCTGCATGGCTTTGACCAAACCAATCGATTCCCGATTCGTCGGTTTCACCAAAGTAAGCGTGTTTAAAGCGAGTTGCCCCTTTTACCCGAAGCGCAAATCCGACATCCAAATCTACCAGTGAAGCATCTAAAAACGCCCCGGGGGCTTTTAAAAACTGTTGGACCTGCGAGCGCGGAATAGCCCGGTGACTGATAATTTCTTTGGCGGCTTGAGCAGTTTTCTCATTGAACAAAATAATCTCATTACCGACTTTCAGTGTATGATTATTTTCAGACTGCAACTGACCTAGCACCCGCTGCAGACTGTCGTGATCAGTTTTCTGCCCCATACTCGGAGTTAGTATCAAGTTGCCGTGTGCATCAAGCTCTGCTTCTACAGCAATTTTATCGGGTACATGTATATCTAGCTTATCGAAGTGGCTTAACGAAAGTTTCGCCCCCGCCTGTTGAGCTTGTTGCAAGCGATGGAGAAGCAAAAGATTGTCCGATTCACTTTTAACAGACTCAGAGTGATCAGACAGTGCTGAGAAAACCTCAAACATGGCTTTTGTTAACGTATATTGGGTGTCACCAAAGGCGAGAATGCTGCCATTCTGTTTGTACGCTGCAGTCATGCGGCCTGAAGGTGACTCTACATTGACAGAGACTTTAAAGGAATCTCCTGATGTAGTGCCTTTAATATCTACTTCGGCTTTACCATTCCATTTTGCTGGCAAATTTAATAGCTGAAAAACATCCTCATCTAACGCAGCGACAACATGATGCGGCACTATAAACCCGTTAGGGATAATTTCGGCATTGCCCTCTTCAGCGAGCATTTGTAAGGCAACATACTGCGCAGTGAGATATTCATCTGCTCCACCTGATTTAATTTTATTAAATTGATAATCAGGACAGTAAAAATCGATACTTTCATTGCTGACTTCAAAGTTAAACTTTGCACTTGAGTCTTTTACGCTGAACAAAGATGAAATCCAGTTTTTCATTACCCTACTCCATACATCCGCTTATATTTTTTATAGTCTTCTTCGCTAAGCACATCTGAAGCTTTTATTTTTACGCCCATTTGCTTTAACGTATTTACAGATTTTTGCTGCCATTTATATGTTTCCGAAGACGAATGAGCGAAATGATCAAAAGCACTACAACCTAGTGAGTACATCCTACGATTGAGGCGTCCTGTTAAGTCTTCGTATTTGATACGCTGCGTACCAAACTCTAAAACGGGGGCCGATTCGTGTAAATTTTTATAAAACCAAATCTGACAATTATGACTTCCCTCAATCATGTGCCCACGGGTTAGCTCTGCATAAATAATAGAGCGCTCACCGTCCTCGACTATAGAGTAATCAGGCACGTGCTCGGCTTTGTAATTTAAGCGAATATATCTATCGGCTTTTTTTGAAAGATAGAGTTTAGTGTGAACAATGGTGTCAGCCTCATGCATTCCTTCAAGAAAGTGCTTACGAGAAGGGAACATCCGCATCATATCGCTATCCCTCGAACTTTTTGAGTAGTCTTCCAAGGCTTCAAGAAACAGTTTTAAGTCAAGCTTTGACAACCAACTTTGCACCTTTTTACTTTGTTGCTGGTTTAACTGACTCCACCATTTAGAGTAGCGAGGGTGGCCTTTTGGTACACGAGGGTCACCAGCTATAGCAATAACAGCATTTTGCCAGCTTTCATGTACATTATGTGTAGGCGCTCTATCGATTAAAATACGTAATGCTACATGTCCTATGAGATCTTCTGAATCGTAACGACTATTTGCGACATTCGGTTTACTCACTTCCTCAAGCAAATCATGTGGTTCATTAACCGGTATACTTTTAAGCTGTTCTACAAAATAAACAGATTGTGCACGCTTTAAAAAATCACCAGAAGAGTACTCATTTAACCCCCAATGACTGACTTGTTGAGCAAAATTAACTTCTCTTTCAATGGCTTGTTTAGCAATATATGTTGGCCCATCGCTATGCAATATTTTTTCTTCACCTGCACGGCTCAATGACTTACGTTTTCGTTCAGTATGAAGCCATCTACCTACAACATCTGGCTCTTTTATTGAATCAAAGTCACTAAGAAAGAATTGGAATAGATTTTCATTAAATAGGTTACTTCCCTTTGGAATTACTGTTGATACCCTATCAAGTATTTCACTGTTAATTTCAATACGTTTTCGAAGCTCTTTCTTCCCAGTTAAAGCAATAGACAACGCTCGTACATCGAACCTGTCTTCAATTTTAAATTGATCAAAGCGATCTGTACTGAGTAAGTTTAAAAGTATTGACCATGCTCGCTCAAATTTAGGGTTGTCTGTACCTGCTTTCTTCGCAATTTCCTTGAGTTCAGCGCTCAATATTTCAAGCTTTTTTACACGCTTAATATAAATGTCGTCACTTAACGAAAACTTCATATCTTACCCCGCATGCAAACGAGCCCGCTAAACATCTTTCGCTCTCTCATAGTCTTCAAGCTTGGGTTTTTTGACCGTAAAACGAATATCAATCCTTCGATTTTTTGCTCGTTGCTCAGCGGTTTCCTCAGTCAAGTCTAGGCGCCTTGTATCAGCGTAACCGCTTACAGAAAACAATAATTGGCCATTGAAATTTTCAAGCTCACTTAATCTTGGTACTACCGGTATTTCAGTTTGCCACAGCTTCCAAATAGAAACGGCCCTATCGGCAGAAAGCCCCCAGTTTCCTTTACCTCTATAGTAAATCCCAACGCTATCGGTGTGCCCTTCTACAAATACTGTATCTAAGTACCTCCATCGCATATTGGTAGTAATTGCTTTATGCAACGCTATCCCTATTGCTTTAACTTCATCTTGTGTTTGTTCATCCTCCGGTAACGTATCTTTTGCAGACTCGAATGAAAGTGTACTTTCAGGGATTCGTAGCACTGTATCGTTCTCTACTATTTCAACATGGATGTTTTGCTTAGCAAGTTCTTCCTGAATGTCGATAAGAATGTTTCTGCGAGCTTCTTCTGCTTTTTTCAGCTCCTCAATACTTGCATCTATTTTTTCTGACTTTTGGGTTAGCTCGATGATCAGCGCTACTGCCGCTAGAATAAAAATTACTAACAATCCTGACATCAAATCTGAAAAAGACATCCAATACGGGTTTTCTTCATCGACCTTCGTGCCACCGCGATTAAATAACCTATCCATACGTTACCCCAGTTTTACTTGCATTTCGTCTACAACACTGGAGAGTGCTTTAACTGCGTTATTCATCTGCGTTGAGTACTCGTGTACTGATTGAGACCAAACTTTTAGGTGAGCGGCAGTTTGTCCATTTGCCTGTTCAGCATAGTCTTCTAACTGTTGAGTCATGTTTCTATTAAGTTTTTCAACTTCACTATTGAGCTCAGCAATAAATTGTTTTTGACTAAATTTGAGTTCAGAAAATGTTGAGCCTGCGCTTTCTATGAGTTCGTTGAGTTGAGTAGTTAACTGACCAAATCGAGATACATCGCTTAGAAGCTCTTCGCGTAAGATTTCCATCTTTTCAGCAGACATTTGATTTTGATTTGCTAAATCCGCAGTACTTTCCACAGCTTCTTTTATTGCACCAGACAACTTATTTCCAGCATCGTTAACATGAGAACTCAAAACCCGCATATTATCTGCTGAAACACGCAGTTCAGTAGAAGACTCGCGCATGGCTTGTGTAGCTTGCGCACTGGCATCTACTGATGAATTAATACTGTTTTGAAGCGTTTGTCCTTGGGCTATCAATTGTTTAACAGTAGCAACCTGATCGCTTACTGATTTTTCTACTGACCGGAGAATTTCATTAGATAGCGAGGATATCGCTTGGGTTTGCTGCTCAATCTTCAGGTTACGCGCTTGTTCCAATTCATTTGAGCGCTTTTCACGCTCATCAAAGTTTTTAGTTAGTCCGCTGAGTTGTGACTCAACAAAGCTGGTTAATGTTTCCCCTTGAGCTCTGGAATTATTTACCAGTTCGTCAATTTGCGCCCTAATTACAGAAACCAGCTCTTTTTCTCGGTCAGCTGAAGCCTGCTCTCGTGTCTCTATTTGAGAACCCATTGAGGATATTTGAGATTCGAAAAACGAAGATAATTTTTTCTGGAACTCATCACTGCGAGCTTCATATGCCCTTAAACGCTCATCTTCAATATCTTTTACTTTAGCGTCTCTTTCGTTAAAAGATTGTGTTAGGCCATTTAGCTGAGTCTGAACAAAATTCGTAAGTGTCTCGCCTTGATAACGAGAGTTTTCGATTAATTCATCTACTTGAGATTTAATAGTTTGAACAAGTTCAGTATCACGTTTTGCGGAAGCATCTTCCCTTTTTTGCATCTGAGACGACATTTCATCAACATGATTTTCAACAAATCGAGTTAACTTTTCGTGAATAGCTTCTGATTGAGATGTAAGGCCACTTACCTGATTTGATATGTCAGCAATCAAGGCTTTCTCTCTATCGCCTGATTCCGCTTGAGACTTCTGGAGCTGTTCCACAAAGTTGCTCATTGTTGTCTGCATCGAATCTACAGCAGAATTAACTCTTATCGAAACATCATCCAAAGCGTCTCGCTGTTGATTCCCTGCCCTTCCAAATCCTTCCATGAAATTTTCAAGCAAGCCTTCTAATGCTTTTTGATTACCTTCAGAAGTCGTCTCTACTAACTTATTAATTGCAGGAGCCATTATCTCAGATAGGCTATTTTCTAAACTAGACTGTATTCCCTGAGTTGCTGTTACAACGGCTTCTTGCATCCTCTCTCCAATTTGTTCAGCTAATCCTTGAAGAACTTCCCTAGACTCGTTGCTATTCTCAGAGATATTTTGGAGCTGTTCTTCGGGCCTGATCCTTGGAAAAAGCTTATCAACTATGTACTCAATGCTTCTAATCTTCTTCCTAGTGCTTTGCTCGAGCCACTTTTCCCCAAAATTAAAAATTACACTTAAAAATACCCCCCAAACAGAAGTTAAAAACGCAATTTTAGCGCCTTCTACAACACCTGCCACACCGTCTTGCATCTCGTTAACGTCGACACCTGCACCAAGCTCTAGTTGACTCAACCCTAGTTGCAAACCAATAAATGTCCCTATAACACCCAATGCCGTCAAAAAACCGGGCACAGCAGCAACTAGTCTATTTTCAGTTACTCCGCTAGCTAAAGTATGTGTGTTAAAAAAATGAGCGGCGTCTAATGTATTTCTAATTTCGATTCTGTCATTTTTTTGAACCTCAACGAGAGTTTCGTCGAATTCCATCCATAAGAAGCCTATATCCTTGTCTCTTTTTTTTGCCTCGTTTAACAAGTCTTCTCTTCTATGGGCGATATCGTCACGTTCTAGTTCATTAAGAAGTCCGTATAACCAATCTAATCGCTCTTTCGATCTAGCATATTTGTTCAAAAATACGACTGAAGCGATAAACGTAACAATCCATAGAAAAATAACAAAGAAGCTACTTAACTCGACGCTAGTCTGGGGAAAAAAAGTAAGATTTGAGAAGTCGGGGAATAACCATGAAAGTTCTATTTGCTTTTCACTTGCCACGTCTAAGTCCTTTTAATTGCTGCAATACATCTGATAGAAAACGTTTTTTAGCTTTATTTCAACGCCCACCACTATACTAAAGTATATCGCAAATATTTTTCTCTTGTAAGTCATTCACATACCGTGGCCGAATGATTTTGACAGTAAGAGGCTTCAAGGTGTTTTAAAGAGAGAAGGTTTTAATCGTAATTTGTCGATGACGGGTTAAATTGCTTTTCTGTGAGACTTTTTATTTATTACACCGAAAAACGGCTCTAGGAAACAGACAATACAGACTAGTTTTGATGCCTTACAGAAACTCAATGTTTTAAAATCACAATATTTTTTTTAACAATCCTGACATTGGATTTAAAGTATTCTGCAAGCATTAGTGTGACACGTGTCACATTTTCATAACTTCATTAAATACCTATGTTTTTCCTGTGTTATTAACAACAATTCATAATAAAAAAGAAGGAAAAATAATGCCTAACTATGAGCCTTTATCATTATCCGAAATTTGCAGTTCACTACTAGAGAGAACACACTCAACTCCCCTTCTTTTTGATAACGTTTTAAGAATCGCGGAAGAAAAGGATGATAATAGTATATTACTTGCTTGTATAACAAAGCACTTTCAAGACGATAGTATTCTAGCAATGCTAGCTCATGATGCCGCGATTCATGCGCCCCCTGAAACCGCAAAGTTTATCGTTAATGAGTGCAGTAAAAGCAAACATTTTACAGGTGTAAGAATGATCACGATTAAACACCTTATCTTTGCAGAAGAACTTGAATTACTTCCTATTTTTTTAGAAGTAATTCAACCAGCCAACTTACGGAAATACAAATGGTTAGATGATTTAGATGTGGCTTTTGGCCAGTGCTATAGCCCTACAATCGGGACTTACACACCTACTCCTCGCCAAATAGAGGTGATAAAAATAGTAGCAAAGTACTATGACCGTCCGCTTGAAAAGGAGTTTTTTGATGTTATCGACGCTATATACAAACTGAACGAAGAATCTCTTATTAGGCGTACTGATTTATCTGAGCAAGTCGTTATTGCTTTTCTCAAATACAAAAATATTAAACCACTCGCCTTCATGCAGAAGCTACCTCATAATCATCCTCACAGAATTGCTACTTTGTCGTGGATGAGCAAAGCTCTTGCAGCGACATGTTAATCTTTCTTAAAATTCACTTTTAAAGCAAAAGCGGTTGAAGAAATTGGGAGGCAAAAAAATTTACAAAGGCTTCAAAAGATCCCTTGGCTAGCCCTTCGCTTCATAGCAAACGATACTCAACTCTTCTAATCCGCTGTCGTTCGAGTGTGCATCGTGAACTCGCAAACTTTTATCTACATCATGTTTAACGCTCGTAGAGCAAATGTATTATCGGACCGGCTGCTACCAGCATATAGAAGTGAACTAGTAATCCGCATTTGTTGCTTTCTTTATCAAGAGCGTTTCCCAGATTTCCCCCCTGTACTAAAGTGCTGGCAGTGAGAAGAATTTGAACTGTTCAATCCAAAAATTTCTTTAGACCTACTTAAATGGATTCTTCTGAACGTTCTGCCATGGGAAAGTGTTATTCAGATAGCGCCTGTAGCAGTTTGTCTAATACAGGTAGTATTCGGCCCCCCACCAGCACTGGCAGGTTCGTCCAATAAAGGTAGTATTCAACGCGCATCAATATGACTTTGTATTGCATTCGGAACAGGAACGCAAATAACCGCTACCGGTTACCCTACTAATGCTCTCGAAATGCTCATTGACTGACTACAGAATGTCTGTAAAGTACAGTAAGTACACGTGGTGAGTACACAAACTGAATTTTAGAATTTGGGGTTTCGCTGAAAGCGAGGAAGAGATTGGTCGGTGTGAGAGGATTTGAACCTCCGACCCCTGACACCCCATGACAGTGCATCACTAACCAATCTCAAGTCATTGAATCATATACATATTATTTATTAGTGACCTTATAGTTGACCTTTAAAGTGACCTTAAAAGTGCCCCTATTCCATCGCATAAATTAGTAAGAAAAAAATTAAAAATTAGAACATTCGATAGTAATGCTTGTACTCCTGCACCAAGTCTTGAGACAACGTAAAGTCTCCATTGAGAGCACCAGTAACAGCCTGTTGGTATAGCTGCTTAATCTTTATATCTTGGTTCACCGCATAAGCTACCCATTCAGATAAATGCTCTATATCAGTAATGCCTAATTCATTTTCAGCATATTGAGTAAAGTCCTCATAAAGCTGTGTGGTTGCTTGTCTTACCTCACGTTCTGCTTGTTCAGGTGATACACCATAAGATTCACTAAGTTCTGCTAGTACATCAGTTGATAGCTCTACACCTGATAACACATTGGTCAATGTATCAATGGTGTTAGCTGAACCTATAGCATCTTCAATCTGAGTAGCTGTGCTCAATGCTTCAGTGCTTATATACTCAGGTGTTCCTTGTGTACCTTCTGGTTCTTCTGTTACCTCAAAGCAGTCTTCAGCATCATTCAGATAGTCATCATAGTTACCTGCATAAATTGATTTACTTAGTATTCCTGCTTCAATCAGGTGGTCTACCTGTCCAGATATACCGTTAACAGTTACTACTGTGTGTGGTTGAATATCTCGTAGTTGTACTGGTAGACCTTCGATTGTCTTAATGTCTGTTATGGCTAGGTCTTCACTAGCATGTGCTAAGTGTTCCTCTTGTTCTAACAGGTCATTAAGTTGTTGCTGAGTGGTTTCACATAGTTCACCTGTAGTTAAGTCAGTGAAGCCTAGTGAATCATCAAAGCCTTGTTGGTAATTATCTTGTTCACCATAGTTAATAGTCATGTATAAATATCTCCAATATTGTTTATTTATGAATAAAGTAAGTGACCTCCTGAGAGCTAATACAGAAGCATATTATTTACTTGTAATGGGATAACCTAGAGGCAGGCTAGAAGTCTTCTCAGAAGATCGCTTAGATCGTTTTAGGAATGTTTACTTAGTGGTTAATAGAGTGAATGCTTCAACGACAACCATATAGAACTCAACGTCTACCCACATAGCGTAGGCATAAAGGGCTTCGAGCGTTGCCCAAGTGTGGTATCTAAGTGTGCCGTCAGATTGCCGAGTTTTACCAGACTCCAATTTTGTGGTCTGGTTGAAATAATCCCTTACCTTATGCCGCCACTGGCTAGGCCGCCTGCTCTAACAGGCCGTGGAACTCGTCAAACGAATAGCTACACACTTGTCCATCTAGTATTGCAAGTGCTGACCTTATCGCTGCACTGAAATGAGCTGAGTCTTCATATATTTGTTTATGTTCTGCTGTAATATCAGGCGCATCTGACGCTTTAAATGTGTGGTATGTCTTACTAGTAATCAGCTCATTAAGTTCTTCTAGGTTAGCTCTTGCAGCATCAACAAGTTCACCTGCTGATTGACAAGGTACAGACTCAGCGTTCAGCTTTTCAAACGCTTCAACCACTGCCATTAATAGGTCACTGTCAATCCACGCTGCATAACACAGTAGACCTTTCTTAGTGCCTAGAGTTGACCAGTTCACACGTTCATCACTAATCACGTATCTAACCACCATTACATCACCAGTATCGTCTAGTTCATGCCTCTGCTTGTTACGCCATTGGCTTGGCTGCTTGTTACCTTTAAAATCATGTGGTGCGATAAATGCTCGCCATAAATCGTTGAGGTCATACATTCCGTACGATGTTGGGGATAGTGCAATGGTCTTGTTGTTGAATGTTACTGTTAATTGTTTGCTCATAAATAGATTCCTCCAATAAGTGTTTATGTGTAAGTCAGGGAGTCAGCTTTGCTTGTGGTTAAGCTGCTGCTTCAGTCGCTAAGTTATCCGCTAGTTCATTGCCATAGATACCGCTATGACCTCGAACCCACTTAATGACAACCATAGGCTTCTCTTGCTTCAGCTTGTCAATACGTTGCCAGAGGTCTTGGTTAGCTACTGGTTTCTTATTGGCATTCTTCCAGCCTTTCAGCTTCCAACCTTTCAACCACTCGTTATAGCCTTTAGCAATCATGTTATTGTCAGTGTGTATAGTGTCTTCAGGTTCTGCCAATTCGAGAGCCTTAATGATTGCCAGCATTTCACAACGTACATTTGTGGTTGTCTCTTTGCCTTCTATTGGTTCTACTCGTGCCTTGTAGGACTCTAGGACTTCACCTTGTTCATTAAGCACGACAACACCAAGGCCACCGTGTTTACATCCATTCTGATTATTAGGGGCTGCACCATCAGTAAAGATAAATCGTTGTTTATTCATGTGTTAATACCTCCTTATTGCTTAATCAGTAACTGACCTGTCAACGGTAATCTAATTTAGACCCACTTAGCGGTAAAGTAAAATTGACCCACCTTTAGCGTTTATACTTCATTTTGTTTATTGGTAACTGGGGCTA
>NZ_JBAHZB010000077.1:0-16316 GCF_036697315.1 Alteromonas sp. 14N.309.X.WAT.G.H12 | reverse complement strand
AACCAGTTTTCCGGCAGTTTTCTGTTGGATTTCTTCCACAGTGACACCCGGTGCACGTTCTTGAAGATGGAAAGCGCCATCTTCAACTTCAAGTACGGCTAAATCGGTAATGATACGGGTAATGCAATTTACGCCAGTTAAGGGCAATGTGCATGACTGTAACAATTTGGAGTTACCCCGTTTATCAGCGTGGGTCATGGTGACAATAATATTTTTTGCACCGGCCACAAGATCCATGGCGCCGCCCATGCCCTTGATTAATTTACCTGGGATCATCCAGCTGGCGATGTTCCCTTGTACATCCACTTCAAATGCACCTAAAACCGTGAAATCCACATGACCGCCACGGATCATGGCAAAACTTTCCGCTGAACTGAATATGGATGCGCCCGTAATGGCGGTAACGGTTTCTTTGCCGGCATTGATCATGTCTGCATCCACTTCTTCTTCTGTGGGATAGCGGCCCATGCCTAGCAAGCCGTTTTCTGATTGCAGCATAACCTCAATTCCTTCGGGTACGTAGTTTGCAGCCAGGGTGGGGATACCAATACCCAAGTTAACATAATTGCCGTCCTGAAATTCTTGGGCAACACGCATTGCGATTTGGTCTCTGGTTAACGCCATGATTACGCCTCCTGTTTCGCTGTAACTTTTCGTTCAATGCGCTTTTCAAAGGTGCCTTTGATAACACGGTCTACGTAGATCCCTGGCGTATGAATTTGTTCAGGGGGTAATTCACCGGGTTCTACAATTTCTTCCACTTCAACCACGGTAATTTTACCCGCCGTTGCTACCATAGGATTAAAATTCTGCGCTGTATGGCGGTAGATGCAGTTACCGTATCGGTCTGCTTTCCATGCTTTAACAATAGCGAAATCACCGGTGATGGATTCTTCTAAGATGTACGGACGGCCGTTAAAGGTTTTCACCTCTTTGCCTTCACCTACAGGTGTGCCGTAACCGGTTGCGGTGAAAAAGGCCGGTATACCTGCACCGCCGGCACGGAGCTTTTCAGCCAGCGTACCTTGTGGTGTGAGTTCCACTTCTAATTCGCCATCTAACAGTTGTTTTTCAAATAACGCATTTTCACCCACATAGGATGAAATCATTTTTTTAACTTGGCGATCTTCAAGTAAAACCCCCAAACCAAACCCGTCGACACCACAGTTATTCGATACAACTGTCAGGCCGCTTACGCCCAGTGTTTTTATTTGCGCAATTAAGCCTTCCGGAATGCCGCACAAGCCAAACCCGCCAGCGACAATGGTCATATCATCAGATAAACCGTCTAATGCTGCTTCATAACTGGTAACGACTTTATCGAAACCTGACATATGAATCTCCTGTTCATGTTTTATTGGTCAGAAAAGAGTATCCGTGAAGGAAAAATTTTTGTAAAATTAATTTTATATCAATATTAATAAAATTATTTGATGTTATGGCAGTATCGTATCGAAACATGCAGGCTTTTATCTGCGTAGCAGAGTCAGCCACCTTTGCAGAAGCCGCAGAAAAGCTGCATTTAACCCAACCGGCGTTGTCCAGTTCCATTAAGAAAATGGAAGAACAACTCGGCGGTAAACTGTTTAGTCGAAGTACCCGCAGAGTGTCTTTGACCCCCGAAGGCCAAATTCTTTTGCCTAAAGCAAAACGTTTAATGAACGAGTGGGATGAAGCTTGTCATGATATGCAAAATTTATTTGCAATGAAACAAGGCAAGCTTACCGTATCCGCCATGCCCTCATTTGCAGAAAGCAGATTGCCCGGTTTGTTAAATACCTATCACAGTCAATTTCCCAATATCCGTATTCGGGTATTGGATGTGGTGATGGAATCCACCATTGAGAATGTATTAAATGGTAATGCTGAATTAGGTTTTACCTTTGAGCCTGAAATAAAAGATGGCTTATGTTATACCCCCCTTTTTCAAGATGATTTTGTTGCTGTGGTTTATCCTGGTCATCCCTTGGCGGAGATCCCCAGTATTCCCTGGACATCATTACTCATTCACCCCTTTATCGCCATGAACAGAGGTTCTGCGGTTCGTCGCTGGACGGAGGCCGCTGCCGAAGGGCGAGGGCAGCTAAAGATTATTGCTGAGACCGGCCAGTTAGGTTCGGTGGGCCAGTTTATTTCTCAAAAGATGGGGATCTCTGTGGTGCCCTCATTGTGTAAGCGTCAAATGACCATGAAGGGGTTGATATGTAAACCTATTCAAAACAACCCCTTGTCTAAATCTGTGGGGGTTATACGTAGCCAGCGGGGCGGACTTTCTGTGGCGGCGGAAGAATTTTGGGCGTTATGCATAGAAAAGAGCAAAGCCTAAATTGGCTTTGATCACACAGGGACGAAAACAGACCTGCTAGCGGTCTGTCACACAAAGCCTGTTATATGATCACCATTTTTTCTTGGGTGCAAATAACTCGTCTAATTCGTCCCGTTCTTCTTCTTGTTTTCGTGCCCGATCCGCTGCATTGGATTGCTTTAAATCTTCTTGAATGGCTTTTAACCACTCTTTTAATGCTTTGGAGCGACTACGAATATATTCATCCGGTTCAGGATGACTATCTAGGGCGGTGATGGCTTTTTCGAAATATTGTCGTGCAGAACCTAGCATTTCAGATTGCATCGCACTTCGGCCACGTTTTACCAAGGTTTCCACATTGACTTTGAGCTGCAATTTTTCCAGTAGTTTATCTTCTTCGGCAAAGGTTCTACTGGTTATCTTACCTTTAGAATGCTCTGAACGAAGTAATATCCGAAGCTTTTTCACCGCTTGAATATACTGGATAATCAGCTTGTCATTATCCGGTAAAGAAAACTGGCTTAACGAGGCAGAATTCCCACCATCTGCACTGGCGATATTTTTTTCTGCATCAAGGATCCGTTGCTTGATACTTGCATTTCCTGCACCTAATTCGTTAAGGGTATTTAATGCACCAAGGACTCGGCCGTGTAAAATGCTCATCAATCGCTCGGAAATGGGCATACTTACGCAGGCCATAATGACTTTTTCAGTATCATCGATGATGTTTCTATGCTTGGAGATTTCAAGACGACGATCTGCTTCTTGTTTTGCACGGTGTTGCTGCCAAGCGTTAATAATAATGGCAGCAACAATGAGCACCACAATCAGTATTATTATTATGGTAAACATATATACGAGGGTTCCATTTAAGTTACTACGTTGCCTTTATCGACTGAATACGATGATTATTAAGGCAATCTTACTTCAAAAACACTGCCCCCTAGCGTACCACCATTACTTAATGAAATCTCGCCGATTCGCGTCCCTTTACTGTGTGCAGTGGCAATCAGGCGCGCAAAATACAGTCCCAGTCCGGTGCGCCCCTGACTCACATGAAAATCACTTAAATCTTCTGTGCTTCTTTCTAGCATTACCGGCGGATAACCCGGACCATCGTCTTCTACACGCAGCACAAGAAACTCGTCTTTAACTTCTGCGGTAATATGAAGGCGAGATGTGCCATAACGCATGGCATTGATCACCACGTCGTTTACCAGTAAAAAAATCAGTTCCCGATCTAAATACCAGCTGATGACGCCATCAATACAGGAAGTCACTTTAAGCTGTTTTTGTTCGCTGTAAATACGGACGGAGGAAAGGACATCTTCAAACAGGTCGTCAACAAAACACTCATCCACCGTGATGGGTAATTTATTAAGTTCGGCGCGATACAGCGACAGGATTTGCACCAGGTTGGTATTAAGGCGACTGGCTTCGTAATGTACATTTGCCACTTGTTCTATGGCACCGCTGTTATCCGGTGGAATTTGTTCTGTTAAGGATTCGATAGATTGAATGAGTAAGCAGAGGGAATTTTTCATATCATGTACAGCAGCAGCAAGCACTGAAGAGAAGTCGATAGTATGAGAAGGAATATTGTCAGCCATGAAATTTCTGCTCTTTTAAAAATTCAGTTTAATTTTGGTTGCCATAGCCTTGTTATTGAAAACAAGCCGTAAAACCCCAACAAACGCTGGTCTTTTTATGTTTTAATCTGTCACTATAACTAAATCGACTATAGCAATAATCGTTGGTTTTAGTTATAACGTTAGTCAGTTAATAAAAAAGTTCCAGCCGGTGAGGGACAGAAGAATGAAACTACAGCAACTTCGCTATATAGTAGAAGTGCAAAACAACAACCTTAATGTATCCGCTACTGCAGAAAGTCTTTTCACCTCACAACCTGGGATAAGCAAGCAAGTTCGCATGCTAGAAGACGAACTTGGCGTGCAGATATTCGGTCGCAGTGGCAAGCATCTAACCCACGTTACCGATGCGGGTGCCGATGTGATCAATATCGCCCGACAAATTCTTGCAAAGGTTGAGAGCATTAAATCTGTTGCCCGCGAACATACGTTACCGGATCAAGGTAAGCTTAATATTGCTACCACTCACACGCAAGCCCGTTATGCATTACCGGACGTTATTCAGGGGTTTATGAACAAATACCCGAAAGTGTCTTTACATATGCATCAGGGGACGCCGTCACAAATTTCTGATTTAGCGGCAAAGGGTGAAGCGGATTTTGCCATTGCCACCGAGGCTTTGCATCTTTATAACGATTTGGTCATGTTGCCCTGTTACCACTGGAATCGCAGTGTGATTGTGAACAAAGATCACCCTTTATCAAAAAAAGGCTCCATTGATATTGCGGACATTGCCCAATATCCTTTGGTGACTTATGTATTTGGGTTTACCGGACGTTCAGAATTAGATCAAGCCTTTGAACGGGCAGGGTTAACACCGAAAATCGTGTTTACAGCAACCGATGCCGATGTGATCAAAACATACGTAAGATTAGGCGTGGGTATTGGTGTGATTGCGTCTATGGCGGTGAGTGACGAGCTTGACGATGATCTTGTTAAAATCGATGCATCTCACCTGTTTGATTACAGCACTACCAAAATTGGCTTTAGAAAAGGCTCGTTTTTACGAACCTATATGTTCGACTTTATTGAACGTTTTGCGCCCCACTTAACCAAAGACAAAGTGGAAAAGGCAATGATGCTGAAAAACAACGATGAAGTGGAAAAAATGTTTCGTGGCATAACCCTGCCGGTTAAGTGATCCGGCGAGGACCATTTAACATTCAATAATATTGACTGCCAAACCCCCTCTGGCAGTTTCTTTATATTTGGTTTTCATATCGTTACCGGTATCACGCATGGTTTTAATGACCTTGTCTAAAGACACTTTGTGTTCGCCGGAGCCACGCAGTGCCAAACGGCTCGCGTTAATTGCCTTTATCGCCCCCATGGCGTTACGTTCAATACAGGGAACCTGAACCAAGCCGCCTACAGGATCGCAGGTCAACCCCAAGTTGTGTTCCATGCCAATTTCTGCGGCATTTTCCACCGTTGAAACCGTACCGCCCATGATTTCAGCTAATGCCCCAGCCGCCATAGAGCAGGCGACACCGACTTCGCCTTGGCAGCCCACTTCGGCACCAGAAATAGACGCATTTTCTTTATACAAAATACCAATTGCACCTGCCGTAAGTAAAAAGCGGGCTGCGGTTTCTTCGTCCATGGGACGGATAAATTTGTCAAAATAGGCCATAACGGCTGGAATGATGCCTGCAGCACCGTTAGTGGGTGCGGTTACAACCCGCCCACCCGCTGCGTTTTCTTCATTCACTGCGAGGGCAAACAGGTTTACCCAGTCCATGGTCTGCATGGGATCCGCAGAACGTTCGGACTGTAAACGTCGGTATAACCCCGGCGCCCGACGAACGACCTTAAGTCCTCCCGGTAAGATCCCTTCATTTTCAATGCCCCGCTCAATACAGGCTTTCATGGTGAGCCAAATATCAAAAAGTTTACGCTTAACTTCAGCCACAGGATGCAAGGTACTTTCATTTTTTAACATCAAAGAACTGGTACGTAAGCCGTGGGTATCGCACTGCTGACAAAGCTCTTCGGCGGTTTTATAAGGGAAGGGCACAGAAACCGGATTTGTCATCGCCAGTGTTTTCGCCGCATCAAAGTCTTCATCTTTGATGATAAACCCGCCGCCGATACTGTAATAGGTTTGACTGCACAGTAATTTCTCGTCGTTGGCATAGGCATAAAACGTAAGGGCATTGGCATGTTTCGGTAAGGTTTTTCGGCGATGAAAAACAATGGCATTTTTGTTTGGAAATTGGATGGTTTGTGAACCGTTAAGGCGAAGTTGCTGACTTACATCCACCTCTTCGAGAGCGTCTTCTATCTTATCGATATCCACGGTTTCCGGGTGTTCGCCCAATAGGCCAAGGATCACCGCTTTGCCTGTACCATGGCCTTTACCGGTTTGACCCAGTGAACCAAATAACGCAACACGTACCGTCTTTACTTGCTCAAGTTGATGGGTGTCCGCTAAGGATGCAGCAAATTCTGCGCCGGCACGCATAGGTCCCACGGTATGGGAACTTGAAGGGCCAATTCCAACGCTAAACATATCAAAAACACTGATCATTAGATTCTATACTCTTATTATTGTGTGAACCGCAAAGATACTCAGGATGTCACCCCATAGTTATGAGTATGGCTCATAACGTCGCATTGCAAAGCTTAATGTAAAGCACATCGGACTATTCTATGGGTATAACAGCGGCGATCATGCATAGGAAACGTCCTAACTACAATTTAGAAATGCTAATACGCCAATAAAGAATGCTAATAGTTGGGCATGAACAACACTCCAGACTGTCCATAGGGAGATCCTATCGGTGTATCAATCCCTTAAGTAAGCAGAAGCGCTGGGGTTAGCCAAATGATGTGATAAATTTCGAATAATTGCAGCGGTGGCGCCCCAAATCATTTTGTCCTGCCAAGGCATAAAAAATATAGGATGAGGATGTTGTCTGTGAGAGGGATAGTGAACCAAATGATTACGTTTATCCATTAAAAAAGATAGCGGTACTTCAAAGGCCGATTCCACTTCATTTTTATCCAAGGTTAACGCTAAGCCGGGTTTTACTAACCCAATGACCGGCGTCATGGAAAAGCCACTGATGGTGCGATACGCCGGCAGGGCACCGACAACGTGTACATGTTCTCTATTTATTCCCACCTCTTCTTCCGTTTCCCGCAGGGCGGTTTCAATTAAAGACGCGTCATGCTTTTCTTCACCGCCACCGGGAAAACTGATTTCTCCAGGGTGATGACGCAAATGTTTGGCGCGCTGGGTAAGGAGTACCTGTAAACCTTGTGGATAGTCGATAAGAGGTACCAGTACAGCCGCACTGCGGTTTGTTGCATGAAAGGGAAAATCGGCCTCAAGACGTACGTAGCGGATATGATGAAAACGCTGAAGAAATTCATTTTTGGTCATGGCAATCTCTCAAGCAATGGTAGAATTCTAGCCACTTTATCTAATGTCTCCTGATATTCTTCAATGGGATCGGAGTCCAGCACGATCCCGCCGCCGGCCCAGCAATGGAGGGTGCCGTTTTCGGCAAGCAGTGTTCGAATAAGGATGCTGGAATCCATATCCTGACGAAAGCCATAATAAAACAAACTACCACAATAAACATTGCGCCGATGAGGCTCGAGTTCCTCAATGATTTCCATGGCTCTAATTTTCGGCGCACCGGTAATGGATCCCCCCGGAAATGCCCCTGCCATGAGATCTAACGGACAGCTATTGACTTCGAGTTCGCCGGTTACCGTACTTACCATATGGTGCACTGCGGCGTAACTTTCAAGGGCGAATAAGGCCGGTACTTTTACCGTATGGGGTTGACAGTGTTTACTGAGATCATTGCGCAGTAAGTCAACAATCATGAGATTTTCAGCGCGATCTTTTTCTGCTGCAAGCAACGATTGGGCACGCAATTGGTCTGCTTCTTTATCATCACTACGGGGGCGTGTGCCCTTGATGGGACGGGTTTCCACCTTGCCATTCCGTACGGCAATAAAGCGTTCTGGTGAAATACTTAATATACATGCGTCCGGTAAACGCATAAAGGCAGAAAAAGGGGCTCCGTTTGCCTCGCTTAACAATTGAAAGGCCTGCCATTCATCCCCGTGATATTGGGCACTAAAACGTTGTGCCATATTTACCTGATAACAATCCCCGGCCCGCAAATACTGATGAATTTTCTCAAGTGCCTGGATATAGTCTTGTTTCGATAAGTTTGCTTGCCATGAAGAGGTAAGAGAAAACGGTGTGACAGGCTCATAGACTGGGGCGTGCGATGGCAAAAATGGGGGGCGGTGAGACAGCCGACAGTTGTACAGCACACCGGTTTTCGTATCTTGGATCAAGGCTTGTTCATACAAGCCCACGGCAAAATCAGGACATTGATAGTCATCTTCGGCCTGTTGTGGCAGTCGTTCATAGAATCGTCCGGTATCGTATCCTGCTAAGCCAGCGCTGCCGATGAGAAACGGTAAGGTTTGAATAATCTCATCAACAATATCCGACTTAATTGTTAGGGCACTAAATGCCGCTAGCTGACACTGTTTTACTGCGGCAAAGGGCGCAATATCAAGATGTTGTTCCGTGTGGTTTTTATGATCAACCAAAATAGTTTTACCACCACGGGACTCAATACATAAAACGGGATCCCACACCATTATCTTGAATCGACCGAGTTCGCCATATTCTCCGGCAGAGTCAAATAATAATGCGTAGGGTTGATGGGCAACACGGGAAAAGAGGGTCGAAAACGGTAATTCAGAATTAACGGTTTCGATAAGCAGTGTTGTCGATTGGGGTGAATACATACGAAAATGGTTACCTGCGAACAGCAAAAGTCTTTATAATCAAATGTTACAAGTGACACCAAAGTCGCACATGTAAAGCGTGGTGCACTATCTGAAGATGCGCTAGTATACGCTTTTTCCATTCCTTAACACCACAAAGGCTATAAGAAAAGAGGACGCCATGACCGTTATTTGTCAACAAGACTTTATCGATAGCATAGAAGATGCGCTGCAATTCATTTCTTACTATCATCCCCTAGATTACGTAAAAGCGGTTGAAAAAGCTTATTTGAAAGAGCAAAGCCAGGCCGCAAAAGACGCCATGGCGCAAATTCTCATCAACTCCCGCATGTCCGCCGAAGGCAAACGTCCGCTATGTCAGGACACGGGGATCGTAACCTGCTTTGTTAAAATCGGAATGGGTGTGACCTGGGATAAAACCGACATGACGGTACAGCAAATGGTGGATGAAGGTACTCGTCGCGCGTATACGAATCCTGACAACCCTTTACGGGCTTCCATTGTTGAAGATCCCGCCGGTGCCCGTAAAAATACCAAAGACAACACCCCGTCTGTGGTCCATATCGATATGGTACCGGGTGACAAAATTGAAGTGATGATCGCGGCCAAAGGTGGCGGTTCAGAAAATAAATCCAAAATGGTGATGCTCAACCCTTCGGACGATATTGTGGAATGGGTGGTGAAAACCTTACCGACTATGGGGGCAGGCTGGTGTCCGCCAGGTATGCTTGGGTTAGGCATTGGTGGTACCGCAGAAAAATCCGCGGTATTAGCCAAAGAAAGTTTAATGGATCCGGTGGATATTCAAGAACTCATTGATCGGGGCCCGCAAACTACCGATGAAAAACTCCGAGTCGATATATTCAACGCCGTGAATAAATTGGGTATCGGTGCACAGGGGTTAGGGGGATTAACCACCGTTGTGGATGTTAAAATCAAATCGGTTCCTACACACGCTGCCTCTAAACCTGTAACTATGATCCCCAACTGTGCAGCAACCCGCCATGCCCATTTTTACCTCGACGGTAGCGGACCGGCAGATTTAAAAGCGCCTAAATTAGAAGAATGGCCAGAAGTCACCTGGGAAGTAAGCGAAAATACCCGTCGCGTAAATATGGATGAAGTCACCAAAGAAGATATTCAGGAATGGAAAGTAGGCGAGACGGTTTTACTCTCCGGTAAAATGCTGACCGGGCGTGACGCTGCGCATAAACGTATTCAAACCATGCTGGAAAATGGCGAAGGCTTGCCTAAAGGTGTGGATTTAAACGGTAAGTTTATTTATTACGTTGGCCCCGTTGATGCAGTCGACGACGAAGTGGTAGGCCCTGCCGGGCCAACTACCGCTACGCGCATGGATAAATTTACCGATATGATGCTGGAAAAAACCGGTATTGCCGGCATGATTGGTAAAGCAGAACGTGGACCGGCCACCGTTGAGTCCATCGCGAAGCACAAATCAGTGTATTTGATGGCCGTGGGTGGCGCTGCATACTTAGTATCCAAAGCAATCAAAAAAGCCCGCGTGGTCGCCTTTGAAGATCTGGGTATGGAAGCCATTTATGAATTTGAAGTGGAAGATATGCCGGTTACCGTAGCGGTGGATAGTACTGGTGCCAACGCCCATAAAACAGGGCCAGCAATTTGGAAAGCGAAAATTGAAGAACTAGATAGCGCCCTATCTAAGTAATCATTTTTGTAATAAAAAAGGGTACGCTTTGCGTACCCTTTTTTGGTTTTAGTGTAAGGCCAGTAAAAGATCGCAATTGACCTAAGGCCGTTGACTACAAAAACCACTTCCAAATAACAAATAAAAACAAAAAGCCAAATAAGTACAATAACCCTAAGTAGCTGATTGTGGTAAGCCATTTACCCGATTTAAACTGTTCACTTACGTGCCCAGTATTCACCAGTTTATGATTCAACCAAGCAAACACCGGCGTCGTCATAAAGGCCAGTGTCATGGCAAAACCTAACATGGCAAGCAGGGCTGATTTAAAAAACAACACGATGATAAAGCTGACCGCAGCTACAGTGCACAAGGTCATCAAAAAGACCTTTCCTGGGGTATCGCTTTTTCCTCTTAATAACATAATGCCTTCGGCAACGGCCCGTGAATAGCCGTCATAAACCGTAAGCGCAGAACCAAAAATACATAAAAAGGCAATAATTGCGATTAATCCCCGTGCCCATTCGCCGATGGTGTGGGCATACAAATCAACCAGTTGCTTAGAGAAGCCAATCCCGCCGGTGGCCAGTTTTTCGCCACTGCCATGTAATACCAAGGCGCCAAGGGCAAGAAAAACCAGCGCAAGTAGCATGGTGGTAATGTAACCCAAATTAAAATCAAACAGCGCAGAACGGGCCGTGACCGATTTTGTTTGCCGTTGTCGTTTTAGCCAAAGGGAGGTGATACCCGAAATTTCAATGGGCGCTGGCATCCAGCCCATGGTTACGACCAGAAAACCAATGGCGGCCATGGTCCAAGGGGAAGGACTTACGTAAGTGGGGGCGGCCACCGGCCCGTTTTGCCACGCGACGATAGCTGCCGTTACCGTGGCGATGACCAACACGATCATGATGATCTTAGATACGGTATCAAGGGCTTGATAATGGCCTGCTAATAAAATGAATAAGATGATAGCGAGAATAATGCCGGCCATGATGGGAATGGGTATAGCAATAGGAATAAAATAACTCAGTAAACTGGCGGCAAACATCAACAAGGCCGCCGCATTAACCACCGCCGCTATGGCATTAAGGCCTAGAGCGAGCAACAAATAGGGTTTGCCTAACTGCATGTATCCGTGTTGCAAGGTTTCCCCCGTGCTCAAGGTATAGGTGACAGCAGCGCGGAAAAAGGGGTATTTTAAAATATTCACCAAAAGCACCAGCAATGCCAGCTGCCAACCATATTGCGCCCCAGCTTGTGTGGAGGCTACAAGATGACTGCCGCCAATGGCGGCGGTGGCCATTAAAATGCCAGGGCCGAGTAAATTAATGATGTACTTGATAGACGCGATGGGGGACGGGTTTGATTTCAACTCTGTGTTCCTGCTACAGATTCAATATGGGCAAATAGGGCGACGTAGTTTACCCTAAAATAGATATAACAATCAGGATTGATACACAAAAAATGACCTGACTTTTATACAGGTAGGGCATATGTTAACAATAATGGCGCAATATATAAATATAATGTTATTTCGCTAGGATAAAGATATCGAATTTAGCATTTAACGTAAAACAAACATCCCATATTTCTTGCCAACGTGCCTTTTTTAGCAACACCCTTCCCAGCAGAAAGCTTTAGCATGGAATGCATCTACTTAAGGTGACAAGTCATATTGTCAAAGGGGTTTGTTGTGCAGAACAGAAATCATCTCGCCCGTGTTACCACCACACATCAGGTTCATGTTATTGAAAATGGTCTGATTGATATTCCCATGCTTCAAATTTTGTCACCACAAGGTGAGATCCAAGGTGATTGCCCACCGAATATTGATGAATCAACAGCACGTCGAATGCTAGAAGTTATGCAGTTTACCCGGGTGTTAGATGAGCGAATGGTGAGTGCTCAACGGCAAGGCCGCATTAGCTTTTATCTGGCATCCACTGGGGAAGAAGCCGCATCGGTAGCCAGTGCGGCAGCGCTATCCGATAAAGACATGATAATGAGTCAATATCGGGAGCAGGGTGCGCTGGCATGGCGGGGATATTCCCCTCGACAATTTATGGATCAAATGTTCAGCAATTACCATGATCCTAATAAAGGTCGTCAAATGCCTATCCACTACGGTGATAGAAAGCTGAATTTTATGACTATTTCTTCGCCCTTAGCCACCCAGATCCCCCAGGCAGCAGGCTATGCCTATGGCCAAAAGATGGCGGGCATTGATGCCATTACCTTATGCTATTTCGGTGAAGGCGCTGCCTCAGAAGGGGACTTTCATGCCGGTTTAAATATGGCCGCTGTATTATCGTGTCCGGTGATCTTCTTTTGTCGCAACAATGGCTATGCCATTTCTACACCGGCAGAAGAACAATTTGCCGGTGACGGTATTGCATCTCGGGGCATTGGCTACGGCGTAAAAACCATTCGTATCGATGGCAATGATCCCTTAGCTGTGTACGCCGCCACAGAACACGCCCGTAATATTGCCCTAAGCCAGTCCTGTCCGGTCCTGATTGAAGCCATGACCTATCGATTGGCGGCACACTCCACCTCAGATGATCCCAGTGGATACCGCTCGAAAGATGAAGAAGAAAAGTGGCGAAGAAAAGATCCCATTGTTCGTTTTAGTGCTTGGTTAAAAAGCAAAGGTTGGCTGGATGAAGACGATCTGGATAAACGTCTTGATAGGATGCGCCAGACTGTACTTTCGGCCCTTAAAGAGGCAGAACAAGAACCCGTTAGTCCTATTGATGATTTGGTAACCGATGTTTTTGACCACGTGCCATGGCACCTAAAAGAACAAATTTCAGCACTGAAAAAGCATATCCAAAAATACCCAGATGCTTACCCTAAAACAGCGGGGAGGCTAAAATAATGGCGAAAATGAACCTTCTTCAAGCGGTGAATCACGCCCTTATCACCGCCATGAGCGACAATGAAAAAGTGATGGTTTTTGGTGAGGATGTGGGCCATTTTGGCGGCGTGTTTCGTGCAACCAGTCATTTACAGGAACAGTTTGGCAAACAACGTTGTTTTAATACGCCACTTACTGAACAAGGCATTATTGGATTTGCCAATGGATTAGCCAGCCAGGGCGCGTATGCGGTGGCAGAAATTCAATTTGGGGATTATATCTTTCCGGCGTTCGACCAAATCGTGAATGAAACAGCAAAATTTCGCTATCGCTCGGGGGGGCAGTTTACCTGTGGCACCTTAACAATCCGTACACCTTATGGCGGTGGTATTGCCGGTGGTCATTATCATAGTCAATCGCCTGAAGCCTTTTTCGCCCACTGTCCCGGCTTACGCATTGTTGTACCGCGTAACCCTTATCAGGCAAAAGGTCTATTGCTGGCCTCGATTCGTGACGACAATCCGGTTTTATTTTTAGAACCCAAGCGACTTTACCGCGCCTCGGTGTGTGAGGTTCCCGAAGATGACTATGAATTGCCGTTAGGCAAAGCGGACATGGTACAAGAAGGTAAGGATATTACCCTGGTGGCATGGGGCGCACAGGTGGAAATTGTACAAAAAGCGGCGTTACGGGCGTTGGAAGATGGCATTTCCTGCGAGATCATCGATTTACGCAGTATAGCCCCCTGGGATGCTGAGGCGGTGGCAACATCAGTCATGAAAACGGGCCGTTTGTTAATCAACCACGAAGCGCCTTTAACCGGTGGCTTTGCTAGTGAAATTGCTGCAACCATTCAAGATAAATGCTTTTTATATCTTGAGTCACCCATCTTGCGGGTTTGTGGTTTAGATACGCCGTTTCCCCTGGCCCATGAAACAGAGTATATGCCAGATGAACTTAAAACTTACGAAGGTATTCTTCGTACCATGCATTATTAAGAGGCATCATCATGAGCAAAGAATTTGTTTTGCCCGACATCGGTGAAGGGATCGTTGAATGCGAATTACTAAGCTGGCTGGTCAGTGAAGGCGACAAGGTAGTTGAAGATCAACCTGTGGCCGAAGTCATGACGGATAAAGCGACAGTACAAATCCCCGCAATGGATGCCGGTAGAATTATTAAGCTCCATTATCGCCAAGGGGATATTGCGAAGGTGCATTCACCGTTATACACCATCGATACCGCTGTAGCGTCAAAAACCAGTGACAGCAGTGAGATGGCAAACACCCCAAATAGCCTGCCTGAACAACCGGCGTCATCGGAAACATCCACGGTGGAAGAGGTGTTTAAACTTCCCGATATTGGTGAAGGTATCGTGGAATGTGAAATTGTGAAATGGCACGTTGAGCAAGGCGAGCCAGTGGCAGAAGATCAGGTGGTATTAGAGGTGATGACCGACAAGGCTGTGGTGGAAATTCCTGCCAAGCATGATGGTGTGGTGACAAAATTATTTTATCAACAGGGCGATATTGCAAAAGTGCATTCCCCATTGTTTTCGTTAACGCGACCTGGTCAGGCAGTTACCCAACAACCACAAAACAACCTCACCGAAGGGGACGTCTCCCATGATGAGGTTTTGCCAGTACAAACCGATGGCGAATTTGTCCCGGCGGTGGCGACACCCGGCAAAGTACTGGCTAGTCCAGCGGTAAGACGCATTGCCCGTGAACATGAGATAGATCTTGCCTCTATGACAGGAAGCGGAAAAAAAGGGCGTATTTTAAAACAAGATATTCTTAGTGTTACTGCACAGCCAAATGAGGATAGGACTCAAAACGTTGAGCATGGCGCGCTAAGTGATGCACATTCTGGGGTTAAAACGGTGGCATTACGGGGCGTACAAGCCATGATGGCCAAAAAAATGGCTGAATCGGCACACACCATCCCCCATTTTACCGTGAGTGATGAAGTGGAAATGGATGCCCTTATTACACTGCGGGATGCCCTTAAACCGGCATTTGCTAATCAAGAGGTAAAACTGAGCTTTATGCCCTTTTTTGTTAAAGCCTTGTCCCTTGCCTTAGACGCGTATCCCATTCTTAACAGCCAACTAAGTGAAGATGGTCAATCGGTACATTTTTATGAAGATCATAATATTGGCTTTGCTATCGACAGTCAGGTGGGACTGTTAGTGCCCAATATAAAACGGGTACAAGACTTAAGTCTTTTGGACATTGCCACGCAAATGCAAAATACCCTAGTACAGGGGCGTGAAGGAAAGCTTCCTGCCGATGCATTGAAAGGGGGCACCATTACGATTTCCAATATCGGTATGCTAGGGGGGATTACGGCCACGCCCATTATCAACAAGCCGGAAGTGGCCATTGTCGCCATTGGTAAAATGCAGACGTTACCGCGTTTTGATAATCACAATGGGGTGGTGGCAAAACAGATTTTACAGGTTAGCTGGTCCGCTGATCATCGCATTATCGATGGTGCCACCATGGTGAAATTTAATAATCTATGGTGTCACTATCTGCAAAATCCCAGTGAGATGCTGATGTACCTGAGGTAACCGTTGCCTGACATGTGGCAAAGGCTGTCAGCCAAGTCATTTGCGCGTTACAATGACGTTTTAAGCGATGGTCAGGTCTATTGTGTTAAGTTATAAACATGCCTTTCATGCAGGTAATCATGCGGATGTGGTTAAGCATTTGTGCTGGTTAGGGGTTATCGATCACCTCAAGAAAAAAGAAAAACCTTTCACCTTGTTCGACACCCATGGAGGCGCAGGGTGTTATTCTTTTACCGATGAACAGATGCAAAAGAATAAGGAATATCAATCGGGGGTTGATCCTCTTGCCGGTATCACGCCCCGCAGCGCCTTACTTCAACGTTACATCAATACCATCATGCCTTACTGGCAACTTCAACAATATGCGGGCTCGCCATTGCTGGCCGCCGAAGCCTTACGGGCACAAGATAACGCCCATTTTATGGAGTTGCATCCCAGTGAAGCCCAAACACTGACCTCGGTTATCCGTGGGA
>NZ_JBAHZB010000076.1:0-16483 GCF_036697315.1 Alteromonas sp. 14N.309.X.WAT.G.H12 | reverse complement strand
CAAGGCCCCCTTGGTGACATTGACGAAGCGACATTACGCCAATTTAAAGCCTGGTTAGCAAACAACTTAAAGTAGTATTTCAGAGGTAGTTATGAATGATTCTTCTAAACAAAAAAAGCGTGTTGTAATTGCAGGCGGCGGCACCGCTGGCTGGATGGCCGCCGCTGCATTTACCCGATTGTTAGGAAAAGAAGTTGACGTCACCTTGGTTGAAAGCTCAGACATCGGCACCGTTGGTGTGGGTGAGGCCACAATCCCAACCTTAGTCTTTTTCCATAAACTCCTTAAAATTAATGAACAGGAGTTTATGGCGGCAACCAATGCCACCTTTAAACTCGGGATTAATTTCGAAAACTGGAAAGACGTGGATCAGGCTTATTTCCACGCCTTTGGCGTCACCGGCAAAGATTGCTGGGCTGCCGGCTTCCAGCATTTTTGGTTAAGAGGGCTAAAAGAGGGATTGGCGACGGATTTTGGTGATTACTGCTTAGAACGCCAATCCGCGCAGGCAAATAAATTTGCACATCTGCCCAAAAATGGCCTTAACTATGCTTTTCATATGGATGCCACAAAGTACGCATTATTCTTGCGAAATCTGGCAGAAAAAGAAGGCCTTATCCGTATCGATGCCAAAATCGCCGAAGTCACCTTAGCGGAAGATAGCGGCTTTATCGAAAGTTTGGTGTTAGATAATGGCCAAATTCTTGAAGGTGACATCTTTATTGATTGCACCGGCTTTAAGGGGTTATTGATTGAAAAAGCATTGCATACGGGTTATGAAGACTGGTCCCACTGGTTACCCTGCGATAGCGCAGTGGCCGTTCAAACAGAGTCTGTCTCCACGCCGGTTCCCTATACCCGAAGTATCGCCAGAGAAGCCGGTTGGCAATGGCGTATTCCGTTGCAAAACCGGGTGGGTAACGGGTTAGTCTTTTGCAGCAATTATCTGTCAGACGATGACGCCATCTCCACATTACAGGCCAATATCGAAGGGCAACCTTTAACACAACCTAGGATCATCCGCTTTCGCGCTGGTCGACGGCGCAAACAATGGAATAAAAACTGTCTGGCATTAGGTTTAGCCAGTGGTTTTTTAGAACCCTTAGAGTCCACGAGTATTCATCTTATTCAGCAAGGGATCGTCCGTTTTCTGCGTATGTTCCCCGTTGATGGCATTGTTGAGGAAGATGTGACTGAGTTTAATCGCCAAGCCGACTTTGATATTGAGCATATTCGTGATTTTATTATCTTGCATTATCACGTTACCAATCGGACTGACTCGCCATTTTGGCGCCATTGCCGGCAGATGGAGATCCCTGATTCCCTTTCCCATCGCGTTGAATTATTTAAGAAAACTGCCCGCGTTTTTCGTGAAGGCAGTGAATTATTCGACGATTCTTGGCAGCAAGTAATGATAGGACAAGGCCTAATGCCTGACAGTTACCACCCTATTGTTGATACCATGAGCCGCCAAGAGTTAGAAGCCTTGTTAAATGGCATTAGCCAAAGCATATCGAGAACCGTGGATAAATTACCCCCACATCAAGATTATATTGCAAGATACTGCTCGTAAAACTTCATAGACGAAGCAAGCGCTTCGACCATACATACAAGGTGTCTTTTGCCATAAAAGGCACCTTGTCCCTTTGTCAGCCCAGCTTACTACCTTGCTACCCAGGGGTTGCCCGTTTAACCGTTACCCGTTTTTGTTGTATGAACTGAGTCAGTGTATTTTTATTAACTTCCTCATCCAAACAGGTCATATCGTGGATTGACTCTAGCCCTATCCAGGTATTTTTACCGGCATCTTTAGCCAGATACAAGCAGGCATCGGCAATGGCAAACAATTTGTCCCAGTGACCATTTTGCTCATTGTTAATGATGCATGGGTAGCAGGCATACCCGATTGAAGCAGTCACAGAGAGTAATTTTCCCTCATGTTCAACAAAAGGCCCATCATTAATCGTCTCGATAATACGTTGAGCTAAACGCGATGC
This sequence comes from Alteromonas sp. 14N.309.X.WAT.G.H12, assembly GCF_036697315.1. Lineage (NCBI taxonomy): Bacteria > Pseudomonadati > Pseudomonadota > Gammaproteobacteria > Alteromonadales > Alteromonadaceae > Alteromonas > Alteromonas sp. 14N.309.X.WAT.G.H12. Next base: position 14,486 of record NZ_JBAHZB010000076.1, on the reverse strand, counting down.
ACTTTTACGATTGACAAATCTGGCCACGGCCAAAAACTCTTCGCCCCCCCAGCGCACAACATAGTCAGACTGTCGAAACACCCGGGTTATCCGTTTCGCAAATTCCACCAATATTTCGTCGCCAACATGGTGACCATAGGTGTCGTTCACGGCTTTAAAATCGTCAATATCCAATACATAAACAACAAGATCTGAACGCAGAGGCTTAGGACTTTTGCCTTGTCGCCAATCGCTATATTCTCTATCCACTAACATCATGTCCGTATCGATAAATTTTTCCAAATAGCGACGATTTTTTAGTTCCGTTAATGCATCGGTAATACTGTCAGATTCCACCGATTTTAATGCTTGCACAAGTTGTGCATTTTTTTCGTTGAGCTCCCGTGTTTGAATGCGAACCTGTTCACTGAGAAATTGATTGTTTTTACGTAGCAATTGCCTGCGAAACAGAAAAAAGACCAAAACAGAAATAAAGAGGATCACCACGATAAAGACATTTCTCAGTAACAGCTGCCGGTTTAGCGCCGCCTTTTGTAATGCCTGTTCTTTGGTTTGTAACTCTAACTCCAACTTGCTACGTATTGCTTCTGTTTGAGCCTGAGCAACAGAAATGGCTTTTAGTTTCCCTTCATCATTCAGCTTTTTATTTATCTCCATTAAGGCTTGTAACGCACGATAGCCTTTCTCATACTGCTTACTTTGCTCAAATGCCGACACCTTTATTTCAAAAAATTGTTCTTCCACCGGCATACGCTCAGCACTGTTGGCTCGTGAAATCCCCATATCGGCAAGACGAATCGCTTGCTCATAACTGCCGGTTTTTAACGCCAGATCCGCCGCCACTAACAAGGTATTGAGGGCCAAAGCAGGAAAATTATTTTCGGCCTGCTCATACACTTCATCAATAATTGCCTGGGCTTTGTTAAATTCACCTAATGCGCTATATATTTTGGCAAGGGTTAACTTATACATGCCTGCATATTCAGTGGATTTTGTTTGTTCAAAGAGGCGAATAGCCGTAGTGGCATGTCTTTTCGCTTGTACGAAATCTTTAAGGTGGTACAAGGACTCGGCGATAAGGCCATTATTAAACGCGATATTTTGTATTTCTCCCTGCTTTTCATCGATTTCAAGGGAACTGGAAAAGTACTCCAATGCCTGTCGATGATGACCCAATTTCGCATTGAGCCCGCCAAGGCTATAAAACGCTTGGGAAGTTTCATTTTCATACCCTGCTTCAATGGCCGTTTCTAATGCGGTTTTATAGGCCATGATGGCCCCTTCGTAATCACCGATAGCACTCAGTGCCAAACCGGTGTAACTGTTTACCATGCTCTGGCCACGGGTGTCTAAAAGGGTGTCAAATAGGGCTTTGGCCTGATAATAATTATCCAGCGCGAGATCATATTCAGAAAGGTTGTAGTAGCAATAGCCCAAATAAGTCACAGCATTGGCCAGTGAGGCATCTTTATTTTCAATTTTAAAGGTGGGAATAGCCATTTTGAGTTTATCAACGGCATCTTGATATTTATTATGGCTAATATCATTTTGCGCACGCACCACTAATACATCAGCCGCCATCACAGGATTGGTATGCTTTTCTGCTAAGGCTGCGAGTTCTTCTGTGAGCTCTTCTGTCTGTTGTAACTTCCCTGCTTCCCGTGCTGCCAGAATTGCCGCTTTAAGATCTTCAACACTTCCGAAATCCTGAGCATACGCAAAGGAAAGTTGCATCAGCAAAATAAATCCTAATAAATTTATTATGCGCATGAACTACCTGGATAAATGAGTTTAACTAGCATGACATGTTCATATTAGATGCACTCAGCTTTTTTTCCACTATTTATAGCAAGTTAACTTACTTTGTTTGCGCCCTGTGACAAGCCGCCGCAGTAAATAACACGTCGGTAGAACTGTTTAATGCCGTTTCTGCTGAGTCTTGAAGTACACCTAAAATAAAGCCCACCGCCACCACCTGCATGGCCACTTCATTCGGGATATTAAATAAACTACATGCTAGGGGAATTAACAATAAAGAGCCTCCTGCCACGCCAGAGCTTCCGCAGGCAGAGACCGCCGCGATGACACTTAACAATATTGCCGTAGAGAAATCAACGGCAATATTTAAGGTGTTCACGGTAGCGAGTGTCAAAACGGTAATGGTGATCGCCGCCCCACCCATATTAATGGTGGCTCCTAACGGAATAGAGACAGAATAGGTATCTTCATCTAGATTTAAACGCTCGCACAGTGCCATATTCACCGGAATATTTGCCGCTGAACTGCGGGTGAAAAATGCGGTAATGCCACTTTCTTTCAAACATTTAAAAACCAATGGATAAGGGTTAGTGCGCGTGGTTAAGTAGACCAATAAAGGGTTAGTCACCAGTGCGATAAAGACCATGACGCCAATTAACACGATCAGCAAATGAGAATAGCCAAGCAACGCCCCAAAACCGGTGCTTGCCACCGTATTGGCAACCAGACCAAAAATACCAAAGGGCGCCATTCGAATAACGAACTGCACCACAAAGGTCACACTTTCGGCCATATTATGTAATACGGTCTTGGTTGTTTCCGTACTATGCCTCAATCCTAAACCCAACCCCACAGCCCAGGTTAACAGCGCGATGTAATTGGCATTCACCAACGCATTTATTGGGTTATCCACCATATTAAACAGCAATGTATGTAATACCTCGCCAATGCCTTCTGGTGCAGATTGGCTGACATCAGAAGTCACTAAACTCAGGGTGGATGGAAAAGCGAAACTGAACAGCACCGCAGAAACCGAAGCGATCAATGTCCCCATTAAATACAGCAGCAATACAGGTTTAATATGGGTTTGCTGATTTTTCTTGTGACTGGCAATGGAGCTCATCACCAGTATAAAGACTAACACCGGGGCGATGGCTTTAAGCCCTTTGACAAAAAGTTCGCCAAGTAAACCCAAAGCACGGGCCGAATCGGGATGCAACACAGCAAGCCCAACACCACAAACGATACCGACGGCAATTTGCAGTACGATATTGCCGTTCATATAACGCTGCAACAAAGATAAAGAAGCTGTAGAGGACATAGAAAAGATCCATTGTATTTTTTGCAGGTTGCACCATAAAGCATCATCACAAAAAAATGAACTCTTTAATCTCTGTCGAGGTAGCGTGACCTTTCAGGCGATTAAGAATCAGTCAATTTCGGTAGGCAACACACACCATCGTCAAAAGGGTTGCGGTGAATCTTCCCGATTTTTGGCGAGGTTGTCTGATAGTAGAAAATGGGACAGCACAACAAATGCCAAGACGATGACACCTAAAATTTTATATGACTCGGCAAAGCCAATGGTATCGTACATTTTCCCGACAACAATAGACAAAAAGCTAGAAACAAACTGTGACATTAATTGAAAACCCACAATATAGATGGTGGCAGATAAACGGGCATCAAAGGTAACGGAAATGTATTTAAATAAGGAAATGAGAAGGATGGGTAGTTCCACAGCATGTAATAATTTCATTACCGAGATTTCTAGAGGCCCATCAGCAAACCCTGAACCAAGAATACGAAGGGCCATAACAGCACCACTGAGTATCAGCCCATTTTTAGCCCCTATCCTATTCACCAGAAATGGCGCGAGAAACATGCCCCCCGCTTCCAGAAATACCTGAAAAGAATTCAAATACCCAAACATGGCATTGCCCTGCTCTAGGCTCTCAAACTGAGCAGCAAAAAACACTGCGAATTGTTGATCATAAACGCCATAAATACAGGCAACCCCCATGACAAATGTGGCCAAAGCCCAAAATTGGGGGATTGCCAAAACATGTAATGCATCTTGTACTTTTAGCGGCCCAGGGTTGTTCGTTTTCGCCTCTGCATCCGGATGATTTATAGAGCGCACCATAAATACAAAAATAATAAAAATAACACCACAAAAAGAGGCCGCGACGAAATTAATATTTGGATTAATATTAAATAGATAGCCAGCAAAAAAGGTGGCGGTGGCCCATCCTAACGACCCCCACATACGCGCTTTACCAAACTCAAACCCAACCACTCGGCTAACCCGCTCTATATAGGTTTCTAGCGCACCAACACCAGCACCAAATGCAACACCAAAAAACACACCACCTACCACGGCAGCTAAAATTAAATTAACGGTAAGAAGAGGGGCATAGACATAAATTAAAAATGGCCCAGACAACAACAGCATTGCGCCAACGAAAAAGAGTAATTGTTTTTTTAAGCCCAGCTTATCCTGCACATAACCGTAACAGGGCATTATACAAAGTGAAGTTATTGAATTTACGCTAAAAACAAGCCCTGTTTGTTCTCCAGTTAAGCCTATGGTTTGATTCAACCAAATGGGAAATAAAGAAAAAGCAAAAGACCAAGTTAAGAAAAAAGAGAAAAAGGCGCCACTTAATAGCCAGTAATCTTGATTCATTTTAAATTTCATCTCACGCTCCAGAGCTTATATTGGTGTTTCGCCCTTGAATCCGTCCACCCCAGACTGTCTAACGTAAGACATTAAGAGCAATGGGAATTCATTGTGGCTATTTATCTACAATGTTTTTCTTCGGACGAATAAATTCTCAGTTAATCACAAGGCGATCAGATGAACGCTTCACTAAAGTACATTTCATCTGCTCCACACTATTGGGCCTTTCACCAGATTCAATCATATCTAAAGCCAGTTCTACGGCGCGGCGTCCCATTTGGTAATAAGGCAGGGAAACGGTGGTAAGAGAAGGTACCGTACTTTCGGATATCATGGTGAAATCATCAAAACCTAACACCGAAACTTCAGCGGGTATATCAATATTCCTCGCCCTTAAAATCATCATTACCCGAAAAGCCATTTTGTCATTACCGCATAAAATCGCACTGGGTTTGGGAGTCTTGTTCATTAAAGAAGAGAGTGTGGCCTCAAGCCATGTCATTTCCTCTTCACTGCTACGGGGCTGGCTATACAGCAACCAATCCGTATTAATGGTAAGGGCGGCTTCCTTCATCGCAGCTTCAAAACCTTGCCTACGCAATGGTGTCGCCACAGGGCCATCATCTTCCCCTCGTGGCAATATTTACCAATTGCACAATGCACAATGTTCAGTCACAGAGTCTGGCTTACAGCACAGATGGTGGTGAATCTTGGCAAATGTACGAAGGAAACCCTGTGCTAACCAACCCAGAATTAGCGGATTTCCGGGATCCTAAGGTTTTTTGGGATGAGCAGCATCAGCAGTGGATCATGTCGTTAGCCGTCGATCAAGTGATTCAATTTTATCATTCGAGCGATTTAAAACAGTGGACACTTTCCAGTGAATTTGGTCGTGATCTTGGTGCCCACGGTGGGGTATGGGAATGCCCAGATCTTTTCCCTTTAAAGGTAGAAGGGACTGGGCTGCAAAAGTGGATCCTGTTAGTCAGCATCAATCCTGGCGGCCCCAATGGCGGTTCAGCAACCCAATATTTCATTGGTGAATTTGATGGCAAGCACTTTCGGGCGGACCACACTGAGACCCTTTGGATGGATTATGGCCCAGACAATTATGCGGGGGTAACCTGGAGCGACATGCCCTCGACTGATAGTCGACGTATTTTGATCGGCTGGATGTCAAATTGGGAATACGCTAAAGATACGCCCACAGCCCCATGGCGCGGAGCAATGACCTTTCCACGGGAACTTGGACTACAACAAACGGAACAGGGTATACGATTAACCCATCAACCAGTTGGAGAAATTGAACACCTGTTCTTGGGCCCCTCTTTACACCATCAAGAACGTAAGATAATCAATAAAGATAATCTCACCGAGCAGCTCTGTCTACCGGAGCATTGTCAAATTAAGCTACATGCCAGTTGGCAAAACATGGCGTCATCCAGTTGGTGTATGGCTTTTTCTAGTACGGTGGGCGATCAACTCAAACTGACCTTCAGCCTAAAGGACAACGAACTGATTATCGATCGTTCCCAGGTAAGCCATAAAATAAACAATGCCATGTTTTCTAACAAGATACATATCCCCATTGACCTAACCCATGGCATTCAATTAACGCTTTTAAAGGACACATCCTCTCTAGAGCTATTCGCCAATGATGGGAAAAGTCTTGCTACGTTATTGTATTTTTCTGAAGAAGATTTAACCCAACTGCACCTTGGCATCAATAATCCAAACGTAGATTTTTCCTTACATAACCTCGAGATACAGCCACTTTGCTCAATTTGGCACACAAAAAGTGAATAAATAGGACACATATTTGCTGCAATAGCGTAAATATTTTGTGAAATGTCCATCGTTAGTCAAAAGGACTATTTTATTATCCTTGGAATGTCTAACGATGGACATTTAGTTGAAAGATCGTCATATCCACCTTAAACACAAAAAAATGACACGAATAGGAGGCCACATGGCTCACACAAAAACAACGGAAGGCACTCAGGCTAGCTTCAAGAAAGCACCTTTATCTGTTGCTATTTCCGGGTTTATCGCCAGTGCTGCTGTAGGTTTGTTATCAATGACCCATCCCGCATTAGCGGCTCAAGAAGAACAAAAACCCGATGACGTTGAGGTGATCTTCGTTACCGCAGTGCCTGGCGGAAGTAGCGATCCCTTGGAATCATCAGTTTCTATTTCAAGTATTGATGCACAAAGCCCTGTATTTCAGATGTCTCGCACAACGGCGGAGATTCTTCGTCAAATTCCTGGTGTGCGCTCAGAGTCATCCGGCGGTGACGGTAATGCAAATATTGCAATTCGTGGTCTTCCTATTGCTTCAGGTGGGGCTAAATTCTTACAACTTTGGGAAGATGGCCTGCCCGTTTTAGAATTCGGTGATATTGCCTTTGGTAACGCCGATATCTTTTTGAGAGCAGATAGCAATGTGGCTCGTGTTGAGGCCATTCGTGGGGGCTCTTCTTCGGTCTTGGCCAGTAATTCTCCCGGTGGCGTAATTAACTTTATCAGTAAAACAGGGAGAAATGGCGGCGGTTCTCTGGCTGTGACAAAGGGCCTTACCTATGACAGCACCCGCTTCGATTTTGACGCAGGACACAATTGGGGCAATGGCTGGTACGGCCATATCGGGGGCTTCTATCGTGTAGGAGAAGGTCCACGAGAAGCGGGATATGATGTCAATAAAGGGGGGCAAATCAAGGCCAATTTAACCCGGGAATTTGATGGGGGCTATCTCCGCGGAAACGTTAAAATTCTCAATGATCGTGCAATTGGTTATATGCCAACGCCCATGCTTGTAAGTGGCACCAATGCGGATCCTTCATACCATTCTATCCCTGGATATTCTGCAAACAATGCAACAATGCAAAGTATCTATACTGACACCATAGAAGTGATCAATGAAGACGGCACCCTTAGCCAGCGTAACCTATCTGAAGGCATGCATTCTGATGTTAAACAATTTGGCTTCGAGCTTAGCTTAGACGACATTGGAAACGGATGGTCTTTACTGAATAAATTCAAAATCGCCGATATTAAAGGGGATTTTGTCGTTCCCTTCCCCGCGTCTGTAGGCACTCAGGAAGATCGTGGTACCTATGTAGGCAATTATCTTGCCGGCACATCCGATAGAACGGATTTCAGTTACGTCTATGCAACTGGCCCCAAAACAGGTCAGGCACTGGATGCCACGACGCCGTTAGCCATTAACCATATTTTCCATACCCAAATGCAGAATATGGATAATCTGATGAACAATATGGATTTTGGAAAAGTGATTACTATTTCAGATTCTACAGAAATGGAGATCCATACTGGTTGGTATCACTCAGAACAATCCATCGAATCCTATACCAACTGGCCATCCTATTTAACGTCTGTTGAAGGCGATGGGAATGCCGCCTATGTGGATGTGATAGACGATTTAACCGGTGAAACACTGACAAAAGGCGGACTCATTTCCTATGCTGCGGTTGAATGGGGAAATTGTTGCACTGGTGGATTCGACCTTACCACCAAAACAGATGCGTACTATTTTAATACCACATTGTTTATGGATGATTTTACCCTAGATGCCGGCATTCGCTACGACTCTGGCCGAACCACAGGTCAACGTTCATTAGATGTTAATGCAATCCGTGCAACGGATTACGACATCAATAACGATGGTGTTATTGAACCTGTGGAACAACAAGTGGTACTTCCCAATACCCAATCCGAATTCGCCGTGGATTTCGATTATGATTATTTTTCTTATACCTTAGGGGGGAATTACCTACTCGCCACTGACTTAAGTGTATTTGCACGCTACTCGCTGGGCTATCGCGCCAATTCAGAAAGGTTGATTGGATTGGTATACACACCGGAGAATGTCGTCGATCCCGAACATTCAGGCTTTGGCCAACGCGTGGGTGATATCGATGATGATCGCATAGAAAACGATGTCACCATGTGGGAAGCCGGTATTAAATACCGCATGGACGATTTTGACATTAATGCTGTTTACTTCTTCGCTGAAACCACCGAAGTGGTGGGTGAAAGCCGGGATCCAGGTGGCCCCTTATCACTGCGGGATTATGAATCGTCAGGCATCGAAATTGAGGCGTTTTATACCTGGGGCAATCTCAACTTTTCAGGTAATGTCACCTGGACAGATGCAGAAATCGCCGATGATGATTTATTTCCTGAATTTATTGGCAACACCCCTCAACGCCAAGCCGACTGGGTATATTCTGCCCTCGTTTCTTATGATACCGATTCATACTCTGTCGGGGTCAATATTGTGGGTACCACCGACTCCTATGTACGAAACGAAAACGTATTGGTCATGCCTGGCTATACAACAACCAATGTCTTTGCTACCTATTACTTTACTGACCAGTTATCCGTATCTGTCAACGTCAATAACTTAACCGATGAAATTGGTTTAACAGAAGGTGAAGATGCGGCGGTGGCTGCCACCGAACCCTTTACCAATGAATTCGTAAGAATGCGTTCAATTACAGGACGAAGTGCTTTGGCGAGTATTCGCTACACATTCTAAAGCCGAAATGAAAAATAGAGGGTTAATTTCTCCACTAGAATTTAACCCTCTGAAATTAAAATAATTTTAAGTTTATGACTTTAACGTTTTCTGTGAACGGAGTGTAACACCGGCCATTATTTTAAAAACATTTTATTTACAAAAGAAAATCTCCATGCTAACGTTTTCTTAATCGATTAAGAAAACGTTTTCCCGATTATCAACCACGTTATCTTTTCGCTCACCAATCGTTAACTGAGTGATAAGAGGATCATGCTTGGCTTTGGAGAATTTAGATGCACACCACATATGCGAAAAATATATTAAGCGCAGCCGTTCTATTAGGATTAAACGGCATGGCGCTAGCTCAAGATAGCGACAAAACTCAAGATCCAAACAAATATGAACAAATTGTTGTCACCGCCAGTCCCGCTGGGATCTCCGCACAAGAAACCAGTGTTTCTGTCAGTTCATTTGATGAAGAAGCGGTGATGAAACTGGCCCCTCGTTCTACGGCAGAGGTATTCCGGGCGTTACCTGGCATACGAGCGGAATCTTCCGGTGGAGGCGGTAACGCTAACATTACAATTCGGGGGATCCCCTTAGCCACCGGGGGCTCCAAGTTTATGCAAATCCACGAAGATGGCTTACCCGTACTGGAATACGGGGATATTAACTTTGCCAACACCGATAACTTTCTTCGCTATGATTGGTCAGTAAAACGGGTTGAGTCAGTAAGAGGCGGCTCTGCCTCTACCTTTGCAAGCAACTCCCCAGGTGGGGTAATCAACCTCATCAGTGACACCGGTGAACTAGGAGGGGGCTCAATCGGTACGTCTTTTGGCCTGGATTATGAAGAGTTTCGTTTAGACTTTGCCTACGGCGGCGAAATTAACGACGACCTTTATTTTCATATTGGCGGGTTTGCCCGAGGGGGCGAAGGGGTCCGTGATACGGGCTATAACGGCGACCAAGGTGGTCAGATAAAATTCAATGTCACCCAACTGCTCGACAACGGCCATTTACGTTTCTACTTTAAACATTTAGATGACAGAGTGACCACCTATTTACCCGCCCCCGTTAAAGTAAAAAGTAACGGCAGCTTTGGAGCCGTTGAGAATTTTGACGCCAGCAGTGAAACCCTGCAATCCCCATACACCACCAATATTTCCACCTTCGATGCATTTGGCAATGGGGTAAACCGTGATCTGACGGACGGCATAGAATCTGAAGTCACCGCATTCGGTTTCGAAGCCGATTTAGAAGTGGCTCCCCAACTTTATCTGCTGAATAAATTCAGGATCTCAGACATAGGTGGTGGCTTTATCGCCCCCTTTACCGACACCCTCGGCGATTACGGCCCCCAATCGGCAAGCTCCATGGCTGATAACATTTGCGCTTCGGCCCTTGATGGTGACGGCAATCCATTTAATTGTGCATCGACCTCAGTGACCTTGGCTAACGGCCCTAACGCCGGGGAACAATATGATGGCCTGGCTTTCGTCAACCTCTTGTTTGACGCCACCTATAACGATTTGGGCAATATGATCAACGATTTTAGTTTGCGCAAAGAATTTGATAATGGCGTGTCTGTGACGGCTGGCTACTATTATTCCAAACAGGACATTGGCATTAGCTGGAACAGTTGGAATACCTATATTCAAACCGTGGATGGCACGAATTCCCAATATCTGCACATCGAAGATGCCGATGGCAACGCACTGGTCGACCAAGGGCTGTGGGCACCGAGTTTCTTGTCTTACGAATGGGACCTAAACTACACCACCACCGCCCCGTACCTTAATGTTGGGTTTGAAGTGGGTGATAACTGGCTGTTTGATTTAAGTGCCCGTTACGACACGGTGCAAGCCAACGGCGAAATGATTAATTCATGTTGTGGTGGCAACACCGATGTGGATCTCAACGGTGATGGGGTTATCTCAGGTAACACGGAAGATGCTTCGGCTTCCAATGGTTTTGGCTTTGGCGGCGGCGTCATCGTGCTTAATCGTGCCAACGCCACCAGCCAGATTGTCAATTACGATGCTAGCAACACCTCGTTTTCGTTGGGGGGATCTTATCTGTACAGTGACGATCTCACCCTTTTTGCCCGCTATAGCGAAGGGGGACGCGCCATTGCCGACCGCTTATTACAAATTGCCGGTACCCTTAATGCCGATGGCAGCTTAACCAGCACAACCTCAGGTTTTGACGAAACCAAACAACTTGAAGCTGGCTTGAAATATGCCACGAGACATTTGCAATTAAACGCCACCGTATTTAGCACAATTACAGAAGATACCCAGGCTGAAGTCACCAGTGGGCTTACATTTATTCGTGAATATGAGGCCACAGGGGTAGAGTTTGAAGGAAACTACGACTTTGACAATGGATTTTCAATCTCCGGTAATGCCACCTGGACCGATGCCGAGATTAGCGAGGACAAGTTCAACCCTGCCCTTGTAGGCAAAACCCCTCGCCGACAAGCCGACTTTATTTATACCGTTATCCCTCAATATGATTTTGATGCCTTTACCCTAGGCGCATCATTTCAAGGGTCTTCTGAATACTATCTGCAAGACAGCAATGAACTGAAACAAGATGCCTACGTGGTGGCTAACTTATTTGCAACCTGGTATGTGTCGGACCAATTTTCCGTTTCATTGAATGTTAACAATGCCACCGACGAATTTGTGATTACAGAGTCGGAAGAAAGTGCGGCATCTGCGGGCGATATTATCCGTGCTCGACCCATTAGTGGAAGATCTTCATCGCTTCAGTTGAAGTATTCCTTTTATTAAGCCGTATGTCGCGGGGGAACCCGCGACATATCCACCTACTTTGTAGCACTTGTACTAAAGGTAAATAGACATGGCAGCAAACCAAACAGGCGAACACAATCTTGGTCTCATTCGCTACCTGACCTACTTGATGTTTATGATGTTTGCAATGACATCCGATTCAGTAGGGGAAATCATCAAGGAAGTTAAACTGGAGTTTGGTGTATCAAATACCCAAGCCAGCTTAATGCATTCATTATTTATGATAGGCATTGCCTTTTCCGGACTATTCCTTGGCTTTTTAGCGGATAAGTTTGGTCGCAAAAAAACCTTGATACTTGGTCTAGCCCTGTTTGCCACCTCCTGCTATTTATTTTTATTTGGTAGTACCTTCACCTTTATTTTAAGTTTAATTAGCTTGTCAGGACTGGCCGTGGGCGTATTTAAAACCGCCGCACTGGCACTGATAGGTGACATTTCACGTTCCACCAAAGAACACACTGGCACCATGAATGGGGCAGAAGCCTTTTTCGGTGTGGGGGCGATTATTGGTCCCATACTGGTTGCCTGGCTTATTACCCAAGGTATCCATTGGAAATGGTTGTATGTGATTGCGGGCACATTATGCACCCTACTTATTGTGTTAGCCCTCACCGTGAATTACCCCCAACATCAACTTCAGCAAAAACAGCCTGTTCGGCTTATGGATAGCCTAACGTTATTAAAGGATCCCTATGCCTTGGCTTTCTCCGTGGGCGCGTTTTTATATGTGGCCGCAGAAAGTGCCATCTACGTGTGGATGCCGAGCTATTTACTCTGTACCCCAACCACCGGTGAAATGGGGTATTCCTGTTACACCGATAGCCTCACCCAATGGTTCGCTATCTATTCTGTGTCTGCGTTTTTCGTCTTACGTGCACTAGGCCGTTTTGTTGGCATTTGGATGATGCAACGTTTCGACTGGACCAAAGTACTGGTGCTATTTAGCTTCTTAATCATGCTGTGTTTTATCGCTGGATTAATGGCCGGGCCATCCCTCGCCGTTTTTCTGTTTCCTTTAACCGGCATTTTTATGTCAGTGATCTACCCCACCTTTAATTCAAAAGGCATTAGCTGCTTTGAGAAACGCCAACACGGTTCCGTTGCCGGCGTTATTCTATTTTTCACCGCCGCAGGCGCCGCCGTCGGCCCCTTCATTATGGGCGTGGTAAGTGATGCCTACGGAGGGGAAGCAAAATATGGCTTTATCGTCGCAAACGGTTTTTCAATATTGCTGTTTATTGGCCTTCTGTACAACGCCATTAAGCAACCGACCCGTTCAAGATTACAGAGAATTGAGCAGCAGGAATACGGCACCCACTGATCACGTTACCTTGACCAAGACTCGCACTGAACATTCTGTGCGGTACAAAAATAGTTTTTTATGGAGTTTTTATGTCTTTACGCAACGGCGTTCAACTTATCACCTACGCAGACCGATTAGGACAAGGCACCCTTGCCGGTATTAACCGTTTGATGAATGAAACGTTTAACGGCTTGTTTAAGGGAGTACACATACTGCCCTTTTACTACCCCTTCGATGGCGAAGACGCGGGGTTTGATCCCATTGATCACACCATGGTTGATAAACGTCTAGGTACTTGGGATGACATCAAACAACTTGGGACTTCCTTGGATATTATGTCGGATCTCATTGTCAATCATATGTCTGCCCAATCCCCGGCATTTAAAGATGTGCTGCAACACGGACGGGATTCCCAATACTGGCCGCTTTTTTTAACCAAAGAAGACGTGTTTCCCCAAGGGAACAGTGAAGATATAGCTAAGGTTTTCCGTCCTCGCCCAACTTCTTTTTTCACCGACTACAAGGTAAACAACGAAGAAACCGTGCCCTTTTGGACCACCTTCACCGCGAACCAAATCGATATTGATGTGGAGTCTGAACAAGGTAAAAACTACCTTTCCTCCATTTTAGAATCATTTACCCAGAACAACATTGATTTAATTCGTCTGGATGCCGCCGGTTATGCCATAAAACGGGCGGGCACCAACTGCTTTATGCTGGAAGAAACCTTTGCCTTTATTGAGTCGTTAAGCCAGCGTGCCCGGGGAATGGGGATGGAATGTTTGGTGGAGATCCACAGTCACTATGAAACCCAGATTGAGATTGCCAAGCGTTGCGACTGGGTATACGATTTTGCGCTACCGCCACTTGTCCTTCATACCCTTCTTTTTAACGATGGGAAAGCGCTAGCACACTGGCTGTCCATTGCCCCGCGAAACTGTGTCACCGTATTGGATACCCATGACGGTATTGGCATTGTGGATGTAGGAGCAAGTGAGAACAAACCCGGACTGCTAAATGAGCATGAAATAGATCACTTGGTTGAGCGCATCCATGCTAATTCCAATGGGGAATCTCGCCGTGCTACGGGCGCCGCTGCCAGTAACGTAGATCTTTATCAGGTTAATTGCACCTACTACGACGCCTTAGCCCAGGATGATTATAAGTACCTCTTAGCTCGCGCTATCCAGTTTTTTAGCCCTGGCATTCCCCAGGTGTATTATGGAGGGTTTCTTGCTGCCACCAACGACATGGCATTGCTTGCCAAAACCCATGTTGGACGAGATATTAACCGCCCTTACATCGATGAAGCGGGTATCGATAAGGCTTTAGCTAAACCGGTGGTACAAGGGTTGATTAAACTCATTGAAATCAGAAATACAC
>NZ_JBAHZB010000075.1:1188-16751 GCF_036697315.1 Alteromonas sp. 14N.309.X.WAT.G.H12 | reverse complement strand
CCCGTATACTTCTTGCCAGTGTGGCCATTTTAGGGGGTATTGTGTTGGTGCTTAAGAAAAAGCGACCCACCTAGCGGGGAATATCAATTTTTATATCGGTGGTGGGATAACAACAGCAAGGTAATATTTCATCATCATCGATAAAGGCGAGGGGATCGGTGGTGTATTCCACTGTCCCTGATAGCAAGGCGGTTCGACAAGCACCACAAAATCCATCCCGACAATGGAAGTGGCAATCAATGCCAGACGCTTCCAGAGACTCCAGCAGCGTTTTATCGATTTGGGAATCAATACACGCCACATCGATGATATCAATGCGGCGTGTTTTATCGTTTTTGCCCATTCGGGTAAACTAAATTATAACTCGAAGTCAGCGAAATCACCTTCACCAACGGATGAATCTATTTGACCCACGAGGTAGGAGCTTATCTCAGATTCCTGAGGTGCCACCTGGACGTTATCAGAGTTCAGATAGTTGTTCATCCATGGTAATGGATTACTTTTGACATCAAAGGGCGTGCCGAAGCCTATGGCGCTCATTCTTTGATTGGCAATATACTCAACGTATTGGCAAAGGATCTCTTTGTTCATGCCTATCATTGAGCCATTTTGGAATAAATATTCTGCCCACTCTTTTTCCTGCTCCACTGCATTAATGAAAATTTGGCGGGCTTCTTCATGGCATTCTTTTGCAATTTCTGCCATTTCCGGATCATCTTTTCCTTTGGCCCACAAATTTAATATGTGCTGTGTGGAAGACAGGTGCAGGTTTTCGTCCCGGGCAATCAAACGAATAATTTTAGCATTTCCTTCCATCAATTCACGCTCGGCGAATGCGAATGTACAGGCAAAGGAAACATAAAAACGAATGGCTTCTAAGGCATTCACTGAATTCATGCACAAATAGAGCTTTTTCTTGAGTACACGCATGCTGACTTCGTAAGTTTTACCTTCCACGGTATGAAACCCTTCGCCCTGGGTCTGCCAAAGCTGGGTATGGAAGATAAGATCATCATAATATTTTGAAATATCAGCGGCACGACGTTTAATTTGTTCATTAACAACAATATCTTCAAATATATTGCTAGGATCAGAGAACAAATTACGCAAAATGTGCGTGTACGAACGGGAATGAATGGTTTCAAAAAATGACCAGGTTTCTATCCATGTTTCCAATTCTGGCAACGAAACAATAGGTAGAAAAGCGATATTGGGGCTACGCCCTTGTACAGAATCTAAAAGCGTCTGGTATTTAAGATTCGAAATAAAAATGTGTTGCTCAGGCTCGGTGAGTTTTTGAAAGTCCACACGATCCCGAGTGACATCCACTTCTTCCGGACGCCAGAAAAAACTGATTTGCTTTTCTATCAGTTTTTCAAAAATAGCGTGTTTTTGTTGATCATAGCGAGCAACATTAACGGGATTACCGAAAAACATGGGTTCGATTAACGGATTAACACTTTTCTGGTTAAAAGTCGTGTATTTCATAACTGCTGAATCGCTCGATATACGGGTTATGGTAAGAGAGTTAAGACGGGAAAACCCCGTCTTAATGCACGGTTAAATTTTGCAGGCGCCGCCGGCACAATCATCGTCTTCTTCTATCACAGCGGTTTGTGCATCAGGCTGAGATTCCTGTACTTGTTTTACAGCCACTGAACTGCTGTCGGTGTTGCCGTCACGAGTATTATGGTAATACAGGGTTTTGACACCGAGTTTGTATGCTGTAAGCAGATCTTTAAGTAACAATTTCATTGGCACCTTACCACTTTCAAACTTGCCAGGATCGTAGCTGGTATTGGCCGAAATGGTTTGGTCGATGAATTTTTGCATGATGCCTACCAGTTGCAGGTAGCCATCATTGGACGGAATATCCCACAATAATTCATATTTGTCTTTTAACGATTCGTATTCGGGTACCACTTGTTTTAGTACGCCATCTTTGCTGGATTTAATACTAATATGCCCACGGGGTGGCTCTATGCCGTTTGTGGCATTGGATATTTGCGACGACGTTTCAGACGGCATCAACGCGGAAAGGGTGGAATTACGTAACCCGTATTGAAGAATGTCTTTACGTAGCCCTTCCCAATCCATATGCAAAGGTTCATCACATACTTTATCCAGATCCTTTTTATAGGTATCAATGGGAAGCAGGCCTTTTGCATAGGTTGTTTCGTTAAATTTAGGACATGCGCCTTTTTCTTTGGCCAGATTAACCGAGGCTTTCAGCAAGTGGTACTGCATCGCTTCAAAGGTTTTATGGATAAGAGAGTTCGCACTGAAGTCTGAATATTTCACCCCATTTTTTGCAAGATAGTAGGCAAAGTTAATCACACCTATACCTAGGGTTCTGCGATTCATGGTGGCATGATAGGCCGCGGGAACCGGATAATCCTGATAATCTAATAAACTATCTAAAGCACGCACGGCAAGATCTGAAAGCTCTTCAAATTCATCCAGTGAATTAATGGCCCCTAAGTTAAAGGCAGAAAGGGTACACAGTGCGATTTCCCCATTTTCGTCATTCACATGCTCGAGGGGTTTGGTGGGCAGGGCAATTTCCAAACATAAATTACTTTGTCTTACAGGAGCTACGGCAGGATCAAAGGGGCTATGGGTATTGCAGTGATCCACGTTTTGCAGATAAATACGGCCTGTGGAAGCCCGCTCTTGCATAAACAGGCTAAACAATTCCATGGCTTTAATACGTTTTTTACGAATACTTTCATCTTGTTCGTATTGCACATATAAGCGTTCAAATTTATCTTGATCGGCAAAGAATGCGTCGTATAACCCCGGCACGTCTGAGGGACTGAACAAGGTGATGTAATCGTCTTTCATCATGCGCTGATACATCAACTTGTTAAATTGCACACCGTAGTCGAGATGACGTACACGGTTTTCTTCCACACCACGGTTATTTTTTAGTACCAGCAGGGATTCGACTTCCATGTGCCAAAGGGGATAGAACAAGGTGGCTGCGCCGCCACGTACACCGCCTTGGGAACAGCTTTTTACAGCAGTCTGGAAGTATTTATAAAAAGGAATACAACCTGTGTGGAAGGCTTCACCGCCGCGAATTGGGCTGCCTAGTGCTCTGATGCGCCCCGCATTGACACCAATACCCGCCCGTTGACTCACGTATTTTACAATGGCACTGGCAGTGGCGTTGATGGAATCAAGGCTATCACCGGTTTCGATAAGTACGCAGGAGCTGAATTGACGAGTAGGGGTACGCACACCGGCCATGATTGGCGTAGGTAATGACAACTTAAAGGTTGATACGGCATCATAAAAACGACGTATATACCCAAGGCGGTCAGCTTTGTCGTAATCGGCAAACAAACAAGCCGCGACCAATACATATAAAAACTGTGCACTTTCGTAGATGTCACCGGTGACCCGGTTTTGAACCAGATATTTACCTTCTAGTTGTTTCACCGCCGCATAGCTGAACGTCATGTCGCGCCAATGATCGATGAATTTGTCCATTTCATTGAATTCTTCTTCAGTGAAATCAGACAACAGGTGCTCATCGTATTTGCCTGCCGCTACCATTTTTTGCACATGGGCATAAAGAGTAGGCGGTTCGAATTGGCCGTAGGCTTTTTTACGTAGATGAAAGATAGCGAGTCGGGCGGCTAAATACTGATAATCAGGAGCCTCTGTAGAGATTAAATCTGCGGCAGATTTAATGAGCGTTTCGTGAATTTCACCGGTTTTTATGCCGTCGTAAAATTGAATTTGTGCTTTGATCTCTACTTGGGAAACAGAAACATTACTGAGTCCTTCTGCTGCCCATGTAATCACTTTGTGGATTTTATCCAAATCAATGACTTCTTTTTCGCCATTGCGTTTGGTGACATACAGGTTGTTTTTCATTCGTGTTGGCCGTTAGTTTGTTAGCGCATGAAGCTTGGGTTAAAACCCTATTCATCGTTTTTGATAGAAATTGCAGCGATATTTAGTCTTGTCGCAAACAGGATCTCGAATATTCATCGAGGGATCCCATTTAAGGTCGTGTCGGTGGTATCGCTACCACCGAAGACTCAACACAAGATAGTGAGGTTTGACCCATATTGCAACTCAATATCTGGTGTTAAAATGCCCACTTAAACCGACTTTCATTTTAGGTTAGTAACAACTCACCTAGTAAGGGTCGGCTAAGCAAAGATCGGACAAATGCAACCGTTTTATTTGGGTTAATATTGGCGACAAAACTTTTTTACTTGCAATTTTTGGGTCGTTCATAAATACGACATGTAGGCTAAAAGGTATCCACTAACACTACATGTTGTGATTTTAGGCGGTTTTTTGCGTATGGATAATATAGTTAACATCGATATTTTTATCGGATAGGTAAAATTGTCGAGTTAACAGATCCATGTGCAATCCGGTGGCGTGACAAACCGCCAGATCATTTTGATCTGTCATCGCCATCAGTTCTGAGGGTTTAATGAAGCGTCCATGTTGATGGGTGCCGCGGGGGACCAGATTCAGAATGTATTCTGCGCCGACAATGCCCATCAACCAAGACTTGATATTTCTGTTTAGGGTAGAAAAGAAAACATGGCCGCCGGGTTTAACCAGTCGCGCACAGGCTTGAACAATTGAAGAAGGGTCGGGTACGTGTTCCAGCATTTCCATACAGGTGACCACATCAAATGATGCGGCATGTTCAGAGGCAAAGTCTTCCGCAGCTACACAGTGATAATCCACCGCCACACCGGATTCCAAACTGTGAAGTTTTGCCACTTCTAATGAGGCCTCGGCTAAGTCGATACCGGTAACGTTGGCGCCCATTTTCGCCATGGATTCTGTCAGGATCCCGCCACCGCAGCCTACATCAAGCACCTGCTTATCAAACAAACCCTCGCAGTGTTGCTGAACATAATCCAGTCGCAAGGGGTTAATTAGGTGTAAGGGTTTAAATTCACTTTCTGTATCCCACCATCGTGAGGCTAAGTCACTGAATTTGCTGATTTCCTCGTGATCCACGTTTGACATAGGCTTTGTTTTTATCCTGCTAACAGAAAAATATTGGCTAAAGATACATGATATGACACAAAAAAGGGATGTTTCTGCGCCTTGAAGGGTTTATTTGAGTGAAAATTAATCGCTTGATATTCACTAAGGTAAAGACCCCTGATTAAGCGCTACATTAATTTTTCATCCGGTGATACACTTACAGATTACTTGTACACCCCATAATATAAGAAAGCGGTGATATGATAGGCTTTTGTAAGTTTATTGTAGTCAATACGCTGATAATCTGAATCAAGGGACATAGCAGTTTATGACTGATAACGCTAAAGAAATTCTCCCCGTTAATATAGAGGAAGAACTCAAGAATTCTTATCTCGATTATGCGATGAGCGTTATTGTCGGGCGCGCGTTGCCTGACGTAAGAGACGGTCTCAAACCCGTACACCGTCGCGTTTTATTTGCGATGAACGAACTTAAGAACGATTTCAATAAGCCTTATAAAAAATCCGCACGTGTGGTGGGTGACGTTATAGGTAAGTATCACCCACACGGTGATAGCGCAGTGTACGACACCATTGTACGAATGGCGCAACCCTTTTCTTTGCGTTACATGTTGGTAGATGGCCAGGGTAACTTTGGCTCGGTGGATGGAGATTCCGCTGCCGCAATGCGTTATACCGAAGTGCGTATGGCAAAAATTGCCCACGAATTATTGGCTGATCTGGAAAAAGAAACCGTAGATTTTGTACCTAACTATGACGGTACAGAGCACATTCCCGATGTTCTCCCAACCAAAGTCCCTAATTTATTAGTGAATGGTTCCTCCGGTATTGCTGTGGGGATGGCGACCAATATTCCGCCGCATAATCTGACAGAGGTTATCAACGGATGTATTGCGTTAATTGAAGATCCGTCCATCACCATTGACGATATTATGCAATATATCCCAGGGCCGGATTTCCCCACTGCCGCGATGATCAGCGGACGTAAGGGGATTGACGATGCTTACCGTACTGGCCGGGGAAAAATTTATTTACGTGCAAAAGCGGAAATAGAAACCGACGCCAATGGCAAAGAAACCATCGTCGTTAACGAAATTCCATACCAGGTGAACAAAGCGCGGTTGATTGAAAAAATCGCCGAACTGGTAAAAGAAAAACGCATCGAAGGCATTTCTGCATTACGTGATGAATCGGACAAAGACGGCATGCGCATTGTTGTCGAAGTCAAACGTAACGAATCTGCCGAAGTGTTATTAAACCATTTGTATGCCAATACCCAGTTACAAACGGTATTTGGTATCAACATGGTGGCATTAGATAACAACCAGCCTAAGGTATTTAACCTTAAAGAAATGCTGGAAGCCTTTATCCTTCACCGTCGTGAAGTGGTTACGCGGCGTACGGTTTTTGAATTGCGAAAAGCCCGGGATCGAGCCCATATCTTAGAAGGGTTGGCCATTGCGCTAACCAATATTGATCCTATCATCGAATTAATTAAAGCGTCGCCCAGCCCGGCTGAAGCGAAAAAGGGCTTGGTTTCCCAAGGCTGGCAGTTAGGCGATGTGGCCGATATGCTCGAAAGAGCCGGTGACGATGCGGCCAGACCGGATTGGCTAACGCCCGAATTCGGTATCAGAGACGGAAAATATTATTTAACGGAACAGCAAGCTCAAGCGATTCTTGATCTGCGTTTACATAAGTTAACCGGCTTAGAACACGAAAAAATTCTTGGTGAATACAAAGAATTACTCGACATTATTGCCGAATTACTTCATATATTGCGTAGCCCGGAGCGTCTCATGGAAGTGATTCGCGAAGAGCTGGAAAAAGTACGTGAAGAATTTGGTGATGAACGTCGTACAGAAATTACGGCAGCAAGTCATGATATTGATATTGAAGATCTGATCGAACAGGAAGACGTGGTTGTCACCTTGTCCCGCGAGGGCTATGTGAAATACCAAAAACTGACCGAATACGAAGCCCAGCGTCGTGGCGGTAAAGGTAAGTCTGCCACACGAATGAAAGATGAAGATATCATCGAACGTTTATTGGTTGCCAATACCCATGATCATATCTTGTGCTTCTCTACCCGTGGACGCTTGTACTGGCTTAAAGTGTATCAATTACCTTTTGCCAGTCGAAATGCCCGTGGTAAACCAATAGTAAATATTCTTCCGTTACAAGATGACGAACGTATTACCGCTATATTGCCTATCAAGGAATTTGAAGAAGGCAAGTTTGTGTTAATGGCAACGGCAAATGGTACGGTGAAGAAAACCGATCTGAGTTCGTATTCTAGACCACGTTCCAATGGTATTATTGCCGTTAACCTTAATGACGGTGATGAACTCATTGGTGTAGCCATTACCCATGGTGACGACGATATTATGTTGTTCTCTGATGAAGGTAAGGTTGTACGCTTTAATGAAAAATTACGCGATTCAGAAACCGGCGAAGTGAAGCGCGACCCCGAAACGGGTGAAGAGCTGATGGCCTTGCGTCCAATGGGACGTACTGCAACCGGTGTTAGAGGGATCCGTTTACGAGAGGGGCAACGTGTGGTTTCACTGATTGTTCCTCGCGGTGATGGCGCAATTTTAACCGCCACTGAAAATGGTTATGGAAAACGTACACCGCTGGAAGATTACCCTGCGAAAAGTCGTGCGACACAAGGTGTGGTTTCGATCAAAGTGTCCGAACGTAACGGTAAAGTGGTGGGGGCTGTGCAGGTAGACAGCCATGATGAAATTATGTTGATCAGTGATCAAGGCACCTTGGTTCGTACCCGGGTTGATGAGGTCTCAATGGTTGGCAGAAATACCCAAGGCGTTCGTCTTATCCGCACCGCTGAAGATGAAAAAGTTGTCGGACTTCAACGCATCGAAGAGGTGATTGATGAAGACCTTGAGCTAGATGAAGACGGGGAAGACACCGTTGAAGCATCAATAAATGAAGATGCCGCTGCGGATAGCAGCGAAAATGATAAGCCAACGACGGAAGAATAAGCACGGCGCCCTTTTGATAGGGGCGCATTGATCCTTCTTTAACAAGCGGCTTTGGCCGCTTGTTTTGTTTACAGGTATTAAATAGAGATATGAATAACGTATATAACTTCAGTGCAGGGCCGGCAATGTTGCCAGCAGAAGTCATGGCGCAAGCACAAAGTGAATTTTTAAACTGGCGTGACTCTGGCTGTTCCGTCATGGAAGTCAGTCATCGCGGCAAAGCGTTTATTGAAGTGGCGGCTACCGCAGAGCAGGATTTACGTGATTTACTCGGCGTACCTGACAATTATAAAGTGCTGTTTGCCCATGGTGGCGGCCGCGGCCAGTTCGCCTCTGTGCCGTTAAATATTTCCTCTGAAAGTGATACCTCATTACATCTGGTTACCGGCTCTTGGTCCAAAGGTGCGGTGACCGAAGCACAAAAGTACAATCATGCCAAAGTGATTGGTGAAACCACCGAAAAAGATGGCCTGCGTTTTGTGCCTAAACCTGCCCCTGATACCATTGATCAGTCCGCCGCCTATTTACATTTTTGTCCCAATGAAACCGTAGATGGTATTGCCTATGACTGGTTACCCAATAGCGGTGATGTGCCTTTGGTGGCTGACATGTCCTCTTGTATCTTGTCTCAACCTTTGGATGTCAGCCGTCATGGCATTATCTATGCCGGTGCGCAAAAGAATATCGGGCCTTCAGGCTTATCGGTTCTGATTGTACGAGATGACCTTATTGGCAAGGCACGCAAAGAAACGCCCTCTATCTTTAATTACGAATTAATGGCCAAACACGACTCCATGTATAACACGCCGCCAACGTTTTCCTGGTACTTAGCCGGTTTGGTTTTTAAGTGGTTAAAAGGTAATGGCGGGCTAGATGCCATGGCCCAACGTAATAAAGAAAAGGCGGCATTATTATACAGCGCCATTGATAGCAGTGATTTTTACAGCAACCCAGTGCATCCTGAAAACCGTTCGCGGATGAACGTGCCTTTTCATTTGGCAGACGACAGTTTAAATGGGTTATTTTTAGAAGAATCCGCTGACGCCGGCCTGTTAGCGTTAAAAGGCCACCGTTCTGTAGGCGGAATGCGTGCCAGTATTTACAATGCTATGCCAATTGAAGGGGTTGTGGCCCTGGTGGAATTTATGCAGCAATTTGAGAAGAAGCACGGGTAGATGGCAATGGAACAACTCACATTATCGCCAGTCAGTCGCGTGGAAGGCGAGGTTAACGTCCCCGGATCGAAAAGCTTGTCTAACCGCGCACTTTTGTTAGCGGCGTTGGCAGAAGGGCAAACAACGTTAACCAACCTATTGGATAGCGAAGATATTCAACACATGCTCAATGCATTGGTAAAGCTAGGGGTAGAGTATCAACTTAGCCCTTGTAAAACCCAATGTGTGGTTCAGGGCGTGGGTGGAAAATTCGGTAAACAGGATGGACCATTAGAATTGTTCTTAGGCAATGCAGGCACCGCCATGCGTCCTTTATGTGCGGTACTTGCAGCCAGTTATGTGGAGGTTACCTTAACCGGAGAACCCCGTATGGAAGAGCGGCCAATTGGCGATCTCGTCGACGCCCTCAATCACATTGGTGCTGATATTACCTACCTCAAACAAGGGGGCTTTCCGCCACTGAAAATAAAAGGGCGCGCCTTATCTGGAAGCGAGGTGTTTGTTGACGGCAGTGTCTCAAGTCAGTTTTTAACCGCGGTGCTTATGGCGGCGCCTTTATTCGAGAGCGACACGCTTATTCGTATTAAAGGGGAGCTAGTCTCAAAGCCTTATATTGATATCACCCTTGATACCATGGCCAAATTCGGCATTGAGGTGGTGAATAACGATTACGCCAGTTTCGAGGTTAAAGGCAAGCAAACGTACCGGTCGCCGGGTACCTTTTTGGTGGAAGGCGATGCGTCATCAGCCTCCTATTTTCTTGCTGCAGGTGCCATTAAAGGCGGAACGGTGAAAGTCACTGGTATAGGTAGTCAAAGCATTCAAGGTGATATTCGATTTGCTGATGTATTAGAAGCCATGGGCGCGACAGTGACCTGGCATGCGGATGCAATTGAAATACAGGGCGCGCCGTTAAAAGGTGTGGATATGGATATGAATCACATTCCTGATGCGGCAATGACCATCGCCACGACGGCATTGTTTGCAGAAGGGCCCACCTCTATAAGAAATATCTATAACTGGCGCGTTAAAGAAACAGATCGACTTTTTGCCATGGCAACAGAACTCAGAAAGCTGGGTGTGGAGGTTGAAGAAGGCCATGATTATATTAGGGTGTGGCCTTGTAAACAGTTGAAACATGCCACTATCGATACGTACAACGATCATCGGATAGCGATGTGCTTTTCGTTGGTGGCACTCAGTGATACGCCAGTGACTATTAACGATCCGGGTTGTACGGCAAAAACCTTCCCAGATTATTTTTCCCGGTTTGCAACTATTTGCCACTAGTTCGTGTCATTTAAAAGGGTAAGTTGGTTTTTCAACGCCAGACGTTAAGGGTGCCGACAATACTATAGTCGGCATTGCTTATGTAGAAGAGGTGCGTATAATTGCGCGCGATCGATTAATTAACCTTTTTTTAAGTGGAGCGGGCATGCAACCTATCCCTGTCGTCACGGTAGACGGACCAAGTGGAGCGGGTAAAGGAACCCTAAGCAGTTTGTTGGCTGAAAATCTCGGCTGGCATTTCCTTGACAGCGGCGCGATTTATCGTGTTTTGGCTGTAGCAGCATTACATCATGATTTACCTATTGATGACGAGGCATGTGTGGTGCCGTTGGCCAGTGGCCTTGATGTCAATTTTGAAACCGAGGGTAAATCTGCGCGGATCATTCTGGAAGGCGAAGACGTCACCGACGATATTCGCACGGAGCAAGTTGCCGCAGCAGCCTCACAAATCGCGGCTTTACCCCGGGTGAGAGAAGCCTTATTGCGTCGTCAACGGGCATTTCAACAACTACCGGGCTTGGTGGCAGACGGACGAGACATGGGGACGGTGGTCTTTCCTGATGCTGGCGTGAAACTGTTTCTTACCGCCAGTGCCGAAGCTAGAGCAGAGCGCCGTTACAGCCAGTTGAAAAACAAAGGGATGGATGTTAATATTGCGCGCCTTTTAACCGATATTAAAGCGCGGGATGATCGTGATGCGAATCGCGCGATAGCGCCATTAGTACCGGCTGAAGATGCGGTAATTATAGATTCTACACACTTGGATATAACGCAAGTGTATGATAAAGCGATGGAAATCATCAACGCCAAACTACGTTAATACGTAGCTGTTACGCTGACTGTTTCTGTTAAAATGTTATTTGTCGACACAGGATGTGACGATTTTTGTTAGTAACCCCACGTTATCCGGACTGTAATGTGGTTGTCAACTTAAAATTAACTGAACTTATATGACTGAAAATTTTGCACAACTTTTTGAAGAAAGCCTACAGGAATTAGAAACACGTCCTGGTTCTATTGTTAAAGGTACTGTTGTTTCTATCGACAAAGACATCGTTCTTGTTGATGCAGGCTTGAAATCAGAAAGTGCTATACCAGCCGACCAATTCAAAAACGCCGAAGGCGAACTTGAAATCGCTGTTGGCGACTCTGTAGATGTAGCCCTTGATGCAGTAGAAGATGGTTTCGGTGAAACAATCCTGTCTCGTGAAAAAGCGAAGCGTCACGAAGCGTGGGTTGAGCTGGAAAAAGCTTACGAAGATAAAGTCACAATTAAAGGCGTTATCAACGGTAAGGTCAAAGGCGGTTTCACTGTTGAAGTTAACAGTGTACGCGCATTCTTGCCAGGTTCTTTGGTAGATGTACGTCCAGTACGTGACACTACCCACCTGGAAGGCAAAGAGCTTGAGTTCAAAGTAATCAAGTTGGATGCCAAGCGTAACAACGTTGTTGTTTCACGTCGTGCTGTTATTGAAGCAGAAAGCAGCGCAGAGCGCGAAACCTTATTGGCTAACCTGGAAGAAGGCCACGAAATCAAAGGTATCGTTAAGAACCTGACTGATTACGGTGCATTCGTGGATCTAGGTGGCGTTGACGGCTTACTGCACATCACCGATATGGCTTGGAAACGTGTTAAGCACCCAAGCGAAATCGTTAACGTTGGTGACGAAATCAACGTTAAAGTGTTGAAGTTTGACAAAGAGAAGCAACGTGTATCTCTGGGTATGAAGCAGATGGGCAATGATCCATGGCACGACATTTCTGGTCGTTACCCTGAAGGTACTAAGATCACAGGTCAGGTTACTAACTTGACTGATTACGGTTGTTTCGTAGAAATCGAAGATGGTGTTGAAGGTTTGGTTCACGTATCCGAAATGGATTGGACTAACAAAAACATCCACCCATCTAAAGTGGTTAGCTTAGGCGACACTGTTGAAGTGATGGTTCTGGAAATCGATGAAGAACGTCGTCGTATTTCTTTGGGTCTGAAACAGTGCATTGCGAATCCTTGGGAAGAGTTTGCTAAATCTCACGAGAAAGGCGACAAGGTTTCTGGAAAGATCAAGTCTATCACTGACTTCGGTATTTTCATTGGTCTTGACGGTGGCATCGATGGTCTGGTTCACTTATCTGACATCAGCTGGAACAAAACTGGCGAAGATGCAGTTCGTGACTATAAGAAAGGCGATGAAATCTCAGCGGTTGTTCTGCAAGTCGACCCAGAGCGTGAGCGTATCTCTCTTGGCGTTAAGCAAATCGAAGAAGATCCTTTCAACAAGTATCTGACAGATAACAAGAAAGGTGCTATCGTTAACGGTACAGTTACTGCTGTTGACGCCAAAGGCGTTACAGTTAACTTGGCTGAAGAAGTGGAAGGTTACATTCGTGTTGCAGATTTGTCTCGCGACCGTGTAGAAGATGCTTCAGAAGTGATTAGCGTAGGCGAAAGCATCGAAGCGAAATTTATGGGCGTAGACCGTAAAAATCGCACAGTTAACCTGTCTGTTAAAGCGAAAGATCAGGCTGACGAAAAAGAAGCTATCGAAAAAGTTAACCAGCAAGATGACGGCGGCTTCGCGAATGCGATGGCTGAAGCATTTAAAGCTGCGAAAGGCGAATAATTGCTTCTACGGGCGTGAACTTTTGCGCCCGTACCCCGTA
Organism: Alteromonas sp. 14N.309.X.WAT.G.H12; assembly: GCF_036697315.1. Taxonomy (NCBI): domain Bacteria; kingdom Pseudomonadati; phylum Pseudomonadota; class Gammaproteobacteria; order Alteromonadales; family Alteromonadaceae; genus Alteromonas; species Alteromonas sp. 14N.309.X.WAT.G.H12. Next base: position 3,629 of record NZ_JBAHZB010000075.1, on the reverse strand, counting down.
GTAGCTGTAAAATAACTGTTTTACGAGAGAGGTTTTAAATGACCAAGTCGGAACTAATTGAACGGCTCGCGGATCAAGCGCGACACATCCCAGCAAAAGATTTGGAGCTGGCGATAAAAGAAATTTTGGAGCAGATGGCGCAAACCTTACAAAAAGGTGAGCGTATTGAAATCCGGGGTTTTGGTAGCTTTTCTCTGCATTATCGGGCACCACGTGTAGGACGAAATCCTAAAACGGGTGATACAGTGAAGTTGGACGGCAAGTACGTTCCTCACTTTAAACCGGGTAAAGAATTAAGAGAACGGGTTGATAGCGCTGTTAGCTAAATTAAAAAAGCCGCACATTGTGCGGCTTTTTTGTTTATGAATTCTGGCTAAAAGTACACAGCACCACTGTGGTTGACATCAATGCTCATGCGATATTCTTTCAATAATACCGCTTTGGCTGCGTTTGTTCCATTTTCCACTGGCGGGTTACTTACACAAATTAACGTGTCAGAAAATAACTGACAAGTACCAACAGCCTTTTGTGTTTCATTCATATAGTTACAAGGCTCCTTCTTGTGCTTGTTCTGGCAGGGATCCAAGTTGGTTTCCTTTTCCTGCGCATTATTATTGTGGGCAAAGGCAATATTTGAAACTAACGCCATCAATATGATGAAATATTTCATGTTATTCCCCCTTCATTAGTATGGACGCTGTAGAAATAAACACTAAACCGAAGCAAACTGTGGCACGGAAAAAAAGCGTAAATGTATTCATTGCGAGCAGTTCCTTGGAAAAGGTGACGAGACAGTCTGTATTACAGGAAGCCCAGAGTGTAATACCAAATTATGCAGTCAATGTGCAGAAACATTGAACCCTTAGTGAAGTTGAGATGGCGTCAAGCCACCTTATATCCCACCCCATAAACGGCCTGAATTAACGGCGGTTCGTTTGCAATACTGATTTTGTGACGCAGATTTTTCATATGGCTGTCTACTGTACGATTACTAACAATACGTCCATCATCATAGCAGTGTTGTATCAGCGTATCTCTGGTGTACACCACACCTGGTTTTGTAATAAGGGTTTTCAACAAACGAAACTCTACGGGGGTAAGTTCTACATATTCGTTATTAGAGATACAACTATAACGCTCACAGTCTAAGGTGATATATCGAAAGGTGAGTAGGGAAGGTGAGGTTGTGGTTTGAGTCTGTTGGGTGCGTCGTAAAATGGTGTGGATCCGCGCGACCACTTCCCGTACGGAAAAAGGTTTACAAACATAATCATCAGCACCTGTATTTAAGCCGACTAAACGGTCTATTTCTTCCACTCTTGCGGTAAGCATCAAAATCGGTACTTGAGAAAACAGCCGAACCTGCTTGCAGATTGTCAGTCCATCCACGTTAGGTAACATGCGATCGAGGATGATTGCTGCGGGTTGATACATTTTTACTTCCTCAACAGCGTATAAACCGTCGCCGACGATGCGTGACTCAAAGCCTTCCATGGCAAGATAGTCAGCGAGAATTTGTGCAATCTTAGGTTCGTCTTCAACAATGAGTATAGTTTTAGCGGCTATCATGGGACCTCAAAGTTCGGGGCAAGTTAACTTCAACGCGCAAACCGCCTAAGGTTGACGGGAGGGCGGTTATTGTTCCTTGGTGAGCCACGACAATGGAGCGACAGATTGTCAGACCAAGGCCGGCACCATCGGTTTTTCGTGTGCGAGAGCTGTCTGTACGGTAAAGGGGTTCAAACAGCGCATGGATATTTTTTTCATCAACACCCGGAGCAGAATCCTCAATAATGAGGGTGATATGATCATTTGTAAAGGTAACGGAAATGCTAATGATACCGTCGTTATCGGTATAGGTAATGGCATTAACCAACAGGTTGAGTATAAGTTGCCCTAGGCGTTGTTCATCACCTTCCATCTCACACTTATCTGCACAGGAATGGCTGATTTGCAGATTTTTTTCATCCGCAGTGTGACGAATACATTCAACTTGGCTGAGTATAATCTTGGATAAATCTACCCATTCGAAATGATAACGAAGTCCGCCGATATCGTTTAACGATAGCTGATATAGATCATCAACCAGACGGCGCAACCGTACCACTTCCTGTTCGATGGATAAGATCTGTTCGTCATTCAATGGACGTACTTTTGCTTTAATGAGCTCTATCTCGCCAGATAATATGGTAAGCGGTGTTCGCAGTTCATGGGAGATATCAGCAAACCAGCGATTTTTTGTTTCCCGGTTTGTTTTCAGGACTTGCGCTAAGGAATACACTTTATTCATTAAGTCGCCAAACTCATCTTGTCTAACTTCATTTGGCGCTAATTCATAATGGCCTTCTTCCAACTCATTCACACAGCGCAATACATCCCGAAACGGGGCTAGCATTTTAGGGATCGCAATTAGGGCAAATACGATGACGGTTGCCAAACAT
>NZ_JBAHZB010000075.1:0-1178 GCF_036697315.1 Alteromonas sp. 14N.309.X.WAT.G.H12 | reverse complement strand
TATTAAGCCAATAATGATGATTGACCATAATTGTTGGCGAGAGAATGATTGCGCGATCAGCGAATCTGGCTCTTTTGGACGCCAACTACGTAAAATACCGATGGTTTCGTCGTCCAATACTAAGGGCACATCGACGCGCTGCATGGTCTTATCGGAAAAGCCTAGATCAACATCGCCGCTAATGTATTCACCATTTGGTGTTAGTAACACCGTCGGGGGAGCAATGTCGATTGAAGGTTGCCTAAATTGTTGAACATTCATTGGACCACCGCCACCACGAGGGGGACGGGGAGGCCCATTAATCCACGGCGCGTTTTTAGGATCAGACAGGCTAGGATCAATACCGTCCCACTGGTGATCATTGGCGATGTATTGATTAATTAACGACGCACGCAAGGCATCTAAACGTTCAGATTCCTGGCTTTGGATAAATTCACTAAAACCTTGTTCAAAACTCCAACGCGCCAACAACAAAGATAACGAGAGGATCAGGCAAGTAAAGCCAACAAGTATAGCGAATAATTTTTGAGATAGTTTCATGGCGCTAGTATAAGTCAGTGGCCCAGCTATGCACACAATGTAAAACAATATACACAACATTTACGCTGTCTCTGCACTGGATCTGCACATTTTTCCCTTATTATTCTATTCTCGACTTATTGTTATTTTAAAAGGTGATAAAATGAATCGCGTAGTTGGTGCTACATTAGTAGCTTTGTTGAGTTTTTCTTCCTTAGGCTATGCTCAAGAAGGTCCACCTCGTGGTCAAAAGCCTCCTCAGGAAGCCTATGACGTTTGTGTTGATGCACAAGAAGGCGATGCGGTAACTATTACCAGCCCCGAAGGTGATGAGGTTGAAGCAACCTGTAAATTAATGGACGATGATTTAGTGGCTGTGCCTGATAATATGCCGCCACGTCGTCAATAAAAAACGTGTTTTCCACTGTTTTGCAGTCGTTTACGCAAAACAGTGGATTGTACACAGCCACTGAATGGGGCGCTCAGATTAAATCTTGACCATTATTTTTTTCGCGTTATATTAGATAAGCGTTAAATAATGGATGTTTATGCTGAGTATGTCAGCCTCTAATGAAAAAAAAATAATAAAACAATACCAACCTCTGATACGCGCACTGATACCTTACGAGCAACACAATAAGTTACTCGAAGGGTTAAAC
>NZ_JBAHZB010000074.1:0-17217 GCF_036697315.1 Alteromonas sp. 14N.309.X.WAT.G.H12 | reverse complement strand
GTGACTATCTTTTAAATGGGGATAGTGATAAACCCCATCTTCTATTAATAAAACCGGCGTGTTTAGTTCAGGATCGCTAAGATAACGGGCCTGATGTTTAGAGGGGCAAGGCAAACGTAATACTAAAAGCATTAGAAAGTCACCACATGATCGCTGTTGTTAATTAGGGTATAGATGTGGTCTTTATTTGCTTGGGTTGCAATGCCACTTAGCTTATCTTTTTCAATGCCAAGGTTGAGCCTGTCTTCTTCACAGTAATAACATGCATCAATGTCGAAAAAGGTTAACGATTTAAGCCGTTTACTATGGTTTTTTACGCCTTTATCTTGTGGCGATTGATTAATAAGTTGCCACACACCGTTTCCTTCAAAAACCAGTGATACCTGATGCCCATAATTGGTGGCGCCGATGGCAAAATCCAAGCCGTCAGGCGCATCACTGCTGCCGTAGGGTGATGTGGTGAATCTAATGAGTATATTTGCCATGGTTAAAACTGCACCAGTCTGTGGGAATCGTGTAATGCGGAGAAAAACTCACCTAAACCTGTTTGTTCAAAGGGGGCTTCAATATTCCCTTGCCGTGAATCGGTGGATGAAAACAGCCCTCGTTTCTCACTAGCCGTAATACAGACCCGTAAAGACGCACCACTGACTGAATGTATTTTTTTCCACTCATTAAACATATTACGCTCATCATTGGGTGGAACCATGGCCGATAAGGCATTGTATATACCTTGCTGGTAGAAAAACACCTGGGAGAGTGTGTGCTCAGAATGGATAATCTGTTTACAAAATCGTATCGCAGAGGCACTGCCTGGGTGATCATAAGGTGACGCAGTTACTAAAATTGAATATGTAGACATAGAAACAAAAACACCCCAGTAACGGGGTGTTTTCTCCATACTAGAACAAAGGCTTAGTCATCGCCACCAAAGGCGCCAAGCAGATGTAGAATAGACACGAACAGGTTATAAATGTTTAAGTACAAAGATACCGTTGCGCGAATGTAATTGGTTTCGCCACCGTTAATGATGCGACTTGTATCAAACAGAATAAAACCTGACATGATAAACACGATGGCTGCACTAATAGCGAGGGACATCGCAGGTATGGCGAAAAAGATATTCGCGATACTCGCTACAATGGCCACCAATAAACCTACAATGAGGAAACCACCTAAGAAAGAAAAGTCTTTCTTAGTTGTGAGTGCATACCCTGATAGAGCAAAAAACACTAATGCAGTGGAACCCAGTGCTTGCATAATAAGACCTGGACCAGCAACACCTAGATAGAAATTAAGGGTATATCCTAAAGATGCCCCCATCAGGCCTGTAAATGCAAACACCCAATATATTCCAGAGGCCGATTCGGCTTTACGTTGCACAACAAAAAGAGTAATAAATGCACCGATGGTCATCGCCAACGACATCATAGGACTGATGTTTATGGCCATGGCAATACCGGCACAAACGGCACTGAATGCCAAAGTCATTGCCAGTAACATATAAGTATTACGTAGTACCTTATTTGTCTGTAACACTGACTGTTGAGATGCACCTGCATACATCGAACGCTGATCCATTGTTTCCTCCAGAGGATTAAATAAAAACCAAGTTAGGTTAATTACCTTATGATTAGGTTAGTTGTATGGGTTTTGGTTCACTTTTTCAAGTGCTTTTGCCGTTAAACGTTTCAACTTACCTAATTATAGTGCTTATAGAGGAAGTTTAGTAGAAAATATCAACGCATTGTGCAAAAGCTAAGCGGTCAGGCATTTTTTTTAAAATTAGTACTTTACAGGCTCAAAAATTTCATTAAGATACGCATCACTTCTCGGAGAGATGGCAGAGCTCGGTTTAATGCACCTGACTTGAAATCAGGCGAAGGGTCAAACCTTCCGGGGGTTCGAATCCCTCTCTCTCCGCCATATTGCAAAAGCCCGCTTTATTTAAAGCGGGCTTTTTTGTTTTTAGTTTCATGCTTTTATCTTGCATTTTAGTCTATGAAATGATTTGCTGATAAAGACATTCATTGATCCGCTATACTGGCAGAACGTATCATCATCCCTCAATCTCACAAAATGTGTTTCTGGCACACATAAAAACAGGTTGTGTTTTTCCTATAAAAATAAGCAGTAATAGAGGAAGCTAATGGGCGTTTTACATACTCCAAATTTAAAACAGGGTAGTGTGGAAAGTAAAAGACAAGAGATACTCGCTTACTTTCACCAGTCCTTCGACACATATGACACTCTCTTTGATGTTCTCAATTCCGATGATGCTTTCTATCAGCGACCGGAAAAACTACGTCATCCACTGATTTTTTATTATGGGCACACGGCCACGTTTTATATCAACAAGCTGATATTGGCCAAACAAATCAACCATCGCGTCAATCCTGAATTTGAATCGCTGTTTGCCATTGGTGTGGATGAGATGAGCTGGGATGATCTTGATGAAACGCACTATGTATGGCCTGCGGTGAATGATGTCAGAGCCTATCGCGCTCAAGTGCGGGAGCTGGTATCTGACTATATCAGTCATATGGATTTTTCCATGCCCATTGATTGGCAAAGCCCGGCCTGGCCGGTGTTAATGGGCATTGAGCATGAAGGTATTCACCTTGAAACCTCATCCGTACTTATTCGTCAGCTTCCCCTAACCTATGTGCGTGAGCACGAACAATGGCAACCTTGTCGTGAACAGGGCGAGACACCGCTAAATCAAATGGTGGATATTCCCGGCGGAGAAGTGGTACTGGGAAAACCTTTTGACGCGCCGTATTACGGCTGGGATAACGAGTATGGGGAACATTGCGCTAAAGTCCGCACATTTAAAGCTTCTCAGTATCTCGTGAGTAACGGTGAATTCCTTTCTTTTGTGGAACAGGGTGGCTACCAGCAGCCGCAATTCTGGGAAGTAGAAGGACGAAAATGGCAAGAATATACCAACGCGCAGCATCCCACCTTTTGGCGGCAAGAAAATGGACAATATCTGTATCGTACGCTGAGTTCAGAAATTCCGTTACCCTTAGATTGGCCCGTTGATGTTAATTATCACGAAGCAAAGGCATTTTGTAATTGGTTAGCTGATCGCACAGGGAAAAGAATACAGTTACCCACCGAAGACGAATGGTGTCGGTTAAGAGATGTCGCCCAGGTCGATGAGGTTCTTTACAACGAGCAATGGCAAATAGGGCTGGCTGGCCCGGCATCATCGGTGCCGGTCAACTGGCATAGTAAAAAGGGTATTTATGATGTGGTTGGCAACGTTTGGCAATGGACCGAAACCCCCATTTATCCCTTCGATGGGTTTAAAGTTCATCCTTTGTATGATGACTTCACCACGCCGACATTCGACAATAAGCATAACTTAATTAAAGGGGGATCCTGGATCTCCACCGGTAATGAAGCTATGCGTCATAGTCGCTATGCGTTTCGGCGGCATTTTTTCCAGCACGCTGGCTTTCGCTATGTTGAGTCAGAAGAAGTCATTAAGGTAAATGATTTGGATTACGAGAGTGATACCCAGGTTTCCCAATACAGTGAGTTTCACTACGGGAATACCTATTTCGACGTGCCTAATTTTGCCCAAGCTTCGGTGGCCTTTGCCGCAAAGTTTTTTGCTGGCAGACGAAAGGTGAAAGCATTGGACTTAGGCTGCGCAGTAGGCAGAGCGACCTTTGAGTTGGCAAACTATTTTGATCATGTTGATGGCATCGATTTTTCTGCCCGCTTTATTAAAACGGCTTTTGCTATGCAGGAACAAGGTGAGATCCGTTATAACCTGATAGACGAAGGAGAACTAACCTCCTTTTGTGTTCGCCGTTTGCATGATTTTGGGTTAAAAGAGGTGGCAAATAAAGTGCACTTCGCCCAAGGCGACGCCTGTAATCTAAAACCCCAGTTTACGGGGTATGATTGTATCTTAATGAGTAACCTGATTGATCGGGTGTACGAACCGGCTAAGTTACTTTCATCGATAAAATCACGTTTAAATGTAGGAGGCGTACTTATTGTGGGTTCGCCTTTTACCTGGCTTGAGGAATATACGGAAAAAGCCCATTGGCTAGGCGGCATTAAAGATGAAAACGGTGAAACACTCACAAGCACTGATGCCCTTGAGCGCACCTTGGGGCGCGATTTTGTCCGTTTGGAAAAACCCACTGAAATTCCTTTTGTGATCCGGGAAACGAAACGGAAATTCCAACATACCTTGTCTGAGTTTAACGTGTTTGAACGGGTAAAGTAGGTCCGTGTTTGAGGACAGAACAGGCACGGACGCCTTAAAGTTTGACGGGGTTTCCTTGCGCTACGGTGACTCGCAACATTCGGTATTGCCCATGTGGGTGGCAGACATGGATATACCACCACCTGACAATGTTGGCCAATCCATCAACGCATTTTTAGCCGGTCATTATGGCTATCAAATGCAGGATATTGCACCGGCCATCGTTGACTGGCATGGTCGACGGCATCAACCCGTGCAAGATCATGAAGTGGTCAGTTGTCAGAGTGTTATTGGTGGTATAAAAAGCGTGATTGAAGCGCTTACCCAACCCAATGACACCATTGCATTATTTGCACCTGTTTATGCACCACTGATTGAGGTTGTGCGGGCGTGTCACCGCACACCGGTACTTATCCCCTTTGACGTTGAAACTGGGCCGGGGAGGGGCGATCTTGATGGCATCCCTAAAAACATTGCCATGCTTGTTCTGTGCAATCCGCAAAATCCCACAGGGCATGTGTGGCCGCAAAATACCCTGGTTGCACTGGCGAGTTTATGCCAACGGTTAAGGATCCCCATGGTGTGTGACGAAGTGCACAGTGCCTTTGTGTCACCAACTGTTTCCTTCTGTTCTGCATTACAGCTAGCGGGTGATTTACGACAAACAACCATTGTCCTTCAATCAGCCACCAAAGCGTATAACCTTGCCCATATACCCGGTGCATCTTATGCGGTGATCCCTAAGGCGTCATGGCAACAGCAGGTTCGCCGCTGTATTGAGCAATGTCACCTGTATTCTGGCACGCTCTCAAACGTTAGTCTGATGGCTGCGTATAGCGAACAAAATGATGGATGGTTAAAGGACGTTAGCCTACAAATTCATTCCAACAGGAAACAATTGGAACAGGGCCTAGCTTATTCTTCCTTGGCACCGGTTAACAGTGAAGCCACGTTTTTCTGCTGGCTAGACTTAACCGCACTTTATCCAAGTCAGGAGCAGGTAGCACGTTTGCTATTCGCCGATACAGGAATAGCCGCCAATGATGGCGCCTCCTTTGGGAGTCCTGGCTGGGTGCGGCTTAATGTAGCGACAAATCCAAACAATGTGACGGAAGCGCTAAAACGGCTACAGTTGTTGTGGCAGCAGATTTAGTAACCGGTTTGGTTATAAGCCGCATCAACCGCTGAGTATGTTCTTCACAGTGGGCGAGAAAATGTTATTATGCCTGAACAGGTTATAAGTTCTATCCACTTATAACGATGTGTATTAAGAATATTCAGCGAGCATAAAACGTGATAAAGATTATCCTGGCCGATGACCACGAACTGGTTAGAACAGGGATTCGTCGTATCTTAGACGATGTAAAGGATTTTACCGTAGTTTCAGAAGCAAAAAATGGTGAAGATGCGGTGCAACTGTGCCGTAAAGCTGCGCCTGATATCGTCTTGATGGACGTAAACATGCCCGGTATGGGAGGGTTAGAGGCAACGAAGAAAATCGTTCGTATGTCTGAGAACACCCGGGTTATCTGTCTTTCTATGCATAAAGAGCATCCCATTCCTGCTCAGGTTATGCAAATTGGTGCTTTTGGCTTTCTAACGAAAGATGCAGAGCCAGAAGAGATGATCCGCGCAATTTACAAAGTACATGCGGGACAAAAGTATTTACCACCTGAGATCGCCCAAAGTATCGCCATCAGTCGTTTAACCCCCGATAATGAAAACCCCTTCGATAACTTATCCAGCCGTGAACTGAACATTGCCATGCGTCTCACCCGTGGACAAAAAGTGCCGGAAATTGCCGCTGAGTTAAGTATTAATGCGAAAACAGTCAACACGTACCGCTATCGGATGTTTGAAAAGCTAGGCGTAACAACCGATGTGGAACTGACCCATTTGGCATTGCGCCACAAGCTTATCGATCCTACTTTGCTTTAATATGAGCAATATGCCCGAATTTGACCATGATGCCTTTTTAAAAAACCTCACCAATCTTCCAGGTGTGTACAGGATGTACAATGGTGAGGGCGATGTCATCTATGTGGGCAAAGCGAAGCATCTGAAAAAACGGGTATCCAGTTATTTTCGTAAGGTGGTGGATAGCGCCAAAACCCGTTCTTTGGTTGCCAATATTGCCCATATTGATGTTACGGTGGTTAACAGCGAAACCGAAGCGTTTCTGCTGGAAAACAACTTTATAAAGAAATACAAACCTCGTTATAACGTGGTGATGCGGGATGATAAATCGTACCCCTTTATTTTTCTTTCAGATCATACTCATCCACGTTTGTCCTTTCATCGTGGACCCCAAAAGAAAAAAGGCGAGTATTTTGGGCCTTATCCCAGCTCATGGGCGGTGCGGGAAAGTTTGCGCACCATGCAAAAGATCTTTCCCATCAGGCAATGTGAAGACAGCTACTATCGCACGCGAAGTCGTCCGTGTTTACAGTACCAGATGCAGCGTTGTAGTGCGCCCTGTGTAGAAGGGTATGTCACCGACGAGGAATATCAGGAACAAGTACAACTGGCGCGGTTATTCCTTAACGGAAAAAATCAGCAGGTGATAGGTTCGTTGGTTTCGAAAATGGAAAAAGCCAGTGAGGCACTTAATTTTGAAGGTGCCGCCCGATACCGTGATCAGATAAATGTTCTGAGAAAAGTTCAGGAGCAGCAATGGGTTGCGGGTACCCAGGATGAAATGGACGTGTTTGGTTTTGCTGTCCGCGGAAATATGGCCTGTATTCAGGTGATGTTTATACGTGACAGTCAGTTGTTAGGCAGCAAATCCTATTTTCCTAAGGTGCCGGCGGCGGCCACCGAAGATGAGATTTTTGAATCGTTTTTTCTTCAGTTTTATCTGTCGGGCAATAAAATCATCCCGAAACAAATCGTTATTCCGCGGGATTTAAGTGACGAAGAAAGTATTTTATCGGTTTTAAGTGAGGAAGCGAAACGCAAGGTCAAACTGTTCAAGGGCGCGCGGGAGGAAAAGCGGCGATACCTGAAATTAGCACAAAGTAATGCTGAAAACGCCCTAGATGCCCAGTACAGTCAGCAAAAATCCGTGCATGCCCGTTACCTAGACTTAGAAGAAGCGTTAGAGCGGGATCAGCCTATCCAGCGTATGGAATGCTTTGATATCAGTCATACCTCAGGACAACAAACGGTGGCCTCCTGTGTGGTGTTTAACCGTGAAGGGCCGATGAAAAGTGATTATCGTCGCTATAATATTGAAGGCATTACGCCGGGGGATGATTATGCGGCCATGGCCCAAGCGCTAAAACGGCGCTATAAGTCTGTCAAAGAAGTGAGTAAAATCCCAGATATTCTGTTTATCGACGGTGGTAAAGGGCAGTTGGCGCAGGCGGAAGGTTTCTTTGAGTCCTGGCCAATTGAAAAGAAACCGTTGCTTATTGGGGTGGCAAAGGGTACAACCCGAAAACCGGGATTGGAAACACTGATCTTAGCAGGCTCCCATGAAACCTTGCCTATGTCGGAACATTCACCTGCATTGCACTTAATTCAGCATATTCGCGACGAGTCTCACCGTTTTGCGATAACGGGCCATCGGGCGCGCAGACAAAAAGTGAAAACCACGTCCAGTTTAGAATCCATCCCCGGAATTGGTGCAAAACGGCGACAAACCCTGCTTAAATATATGGGGGGGTTACAGGGCTTGAAAAAAGCTAGTAAAGACGAAATAGCGAGTGTGCCTGGTATCAGTCAGGAACTGGCGGAAACCATTTATGACCATCTGCATCTTTAATCACGTTATGCAGAAAAGGGATCACAGTAAAACAACGTGATGTAATTTAAAAAATTGAGAAGTATTTATGTGGACGGTACCTAATATCATCACCTTTTTTCGGGTATTACTGATCCCCGTGTTTGTGGGTGTGTATTTTTTAGACTGGCGTTGGGCCAGAGAGGCCGGTGCTTTTGTATTTTGGCTGGCGGCCATCACCGATTGGTTTGACGGCTATTTAGCAAGAAAGTTAGAACAGACAACGCCTTTTGGGGCATTTTTAGATCCCGTGGCAGATAAATTAATCGTCGCCACAGCCTTGATTATGATCACCCACAGTTACGGCTCACTTTGGATCACTGTGCCTGCCATTGCGTTAATGGTCAGAGAAATTTATATCTCTGCGTTACGGGAGTGGATGGCAAAACGGGGTTACAGTGATTCGGTGAAGGTCAGTTTCATCGGTAAGGCAAAAACCATGGCGCAAATGTTAGCCCTTATCGGCCTGTTATCGGGTTTAGAAACCTTCATGGGCTTTCCACTATACTGGGTCACATTAGGTCATTGCCTGCTGTATATTGCTGCGGTGCTGTCTATTTGGTCAATGTTGGAGTATACCGCCAATGCCTGGACCCATTTAAAAGGCCAGCCCATGGAAAAATTTTGATGACGGAATAGTCAAAATGGATAAAAATGCCGCAAACAAACATAAAATGATGTGTTTAGCGAAAAAATGCGGCTTTTTGCTGTTGACAGTTTTCCCGGTGTAGGTAGAATGCACCCCACGTTTCAGGCACGACTCGGAACGTACCAAGCGGGAATAGCTCAGTTGGTAGAGCACAACCTTGCCAAGGTTGGGGTCGCGAGTTCGAATCTCGTTTCCCGCTCCAAATTGGCGGAATGGCAGAATGGCTATGCAGCGGATTGCAAATCCGTGGATCTCGGTTCGACTCCGGGTTCCGCCTCCATAGCTGCACTGCAGCATCAGGTATCTACGCCTGACACTCAAGCCGAAAGGCAACCCGATGCCCGGGTGGTGAAATTGGTAGACACAAGGGATTTAAAATCCCTCGCTGGTAACAGCGTGTCGGTTCAAGTCCGGCCCCGGGCACCATTTTCTTGGCTCTACCCCATAAACGGGGGATCAGCACTCATCTTACCCTATTGATAACACCATCCCATCCGCAATGGGTCATCACTCTTATTCTGTAATTTTCAAAGTTTCTAAAACCATACGCTCTTCTCGATATCATTTCCATTTTGTTGTGGAAGCCTTCGGTGATGCCGTTGTTCCGTGTAAAGCGCCACATTGCCACTATCGGTTGTAGCCAGGACGTCAGGGACTTCGCTAAGGCTTTGAGTGGGCTTTGATGCAACTGTGCGAGTAACTCTAAGAATTGAGGTAGCTTTTTTTCCATCCGATTTTGGTTCATCGTTTTCATCAGCACAAAACGGATAAGCTTTTGTTTCGTTATATACAATGCGCGTAGGACGGGGTAGTTCGCCAAGTAACGGTCTAAGTTTGCTCTGCTATCTTCGTTTAGTCGCCATTGATGCCGTCGCATTAAACTCAGTAAGCCTCGATTCTTTCGCCCCTCGGGGTGCTGTATTTGCCATGCTTTCAAAAAATGATGGTTTATCAATCGCACGACATGAAAGCGGTCAGCGACGATTGTCGCGTTAGGAAAGTACTTTTTAGCAATGCTGCGGTATGTTTCGGACAAATCCATAGCGATGATTCGCACGTTTTCTTTGCCAGGTAAATGGCGTAGATAGCTGCGTAAGCTCAGCTCAGAACGGCCCAACTTCACATCAAAAACGTTGCGGTTACGTAAATCCACTAACGTAGTGGCGTAGCCCTTTTTGCGCGTGAAGAAGTGTTCGTCTATGCCTAACATCTCGGGGCAGGGGCGACTGATAATCTCTTTATATTTTTGGCTGATATGAGAATGGTACCACCGCTCTACCGTAGTTGGACTAATGCGATGTGTGCGTGAGATACCACGCTGCGTAACACCGCCGTGGTGCGCCTCAAAGACTTCCAAGCGAAAGCACTCCGATGCCCGATAGCGAGGCCGAATCCCAACAAAAGGATGCCTGAAATAACGACCACAGCATCGACAATGATACTTAGGCACCTTTAAATGTAGCATTAGCACCTGATTACCTTGACGCGTGTGCTTTACAGTGCGCTTATGTGTGGCTTTTATGCGTAAATGTCGACTCTCACAATGCTTGCATAAAGGCTTTTTAGTAGGCTTTGCCCACACTTCAATAAAATCATGTCGATGAACACGTTCTATTTCTAACTCACTTATGCCTAAAATAGTACCTGCGTGGGACATCTGTACTCTCCATTAAATGATTCTTCGCAAAATCAGTTTAATGAATGCGGATGTCCCCCGTTAATGATGAAGAGCCCATAGACGGGCTAAACTTGCTTACTCCCCTTTGAAATCATTATAGGCTAGCCGTAGTATTGTTTTTTCCTTCAGTGTTCATCTGGGATCATGGGGTTTATTGATAGATAAAATCGCCTAAATCAATGAGAAATCAAAACGCTATAGGTTTATACTACAGCCTGATTTTTTTCCCAGTGCAGTTATTACTATGTCTATTATCGTAAACCTCGTTCGAAATCTCCTAGGTTGCATCATCGCTTTTATTGATGTGATTACTCGCCCTCGCAAGTTAAAACGCAGTGCCCAAGCACAACACGCGGTAAAGCAAGAGGTTAAAGCCATGGCTTTATATCAGTTTTTTGCCTGTCCGTTTTGCATTAAAACCCGTCGTGCTTTGCACCGGTTAAATTTACCCATTGAAACCCGAAACGCTAAAAAGGGCACGTCCTTTAGAGCAGAGCTCGAAGCTCAGGGTGGGAAAGGAAAGGTGCCTTGTTTGCGAGTCTCAGAAAACGGTAAAGACATCTGGATGTACGAAAGTAACGACATCATTCAATATTTAGAACAACGTTTTGGTTCGGTTCGTTAATCACCTAGGTGTTATGGTCTTGATGCTATGTTTTTAGTCCGGTGTTAGGTATTTCATCCGACAATTGGCTGTATTTTTGCGGTGAATGTTCGTATAGTGTTTACCTTATGGCATCGTATGAACTGTTTGCAGTGTTAGTTTAATGACGAAAATTCTCATTTCCCCTGAAAAGTTACACCATCAATATGGGCAAAAAGCCATTACGGTTTTGCGTGCCTTGATGGCCGATCCGTTAACGGGAGTAGGGGATATTGCAGATAAACAACGGCTCCCTGGCACCATCAATGTGGATATTGATATTGAAGCCAGCCATCATGAGGATCCAAACCCGCATACCATGTTAAGTCCCGAATCAATGGGACTTTTATTGGCGCAGAAAGGGGTTTCTAATCAGGCCGATGTGGTTATTTACGATAACCGTGGCATGTTTTGCGCGCCCCGTTTGTGGTGGATGATGAAATCCGTTGGCCATGAACAGGTTCGTCTGTTAGACGGTGGTTGGCCTGCGTGGCATGCAATGAGTCCAGTTAGCCATTGTGCTGAAGATACACTGACCCGAAATGCAACATACCAGATACAAAATTATCACCATGCCTGGTTTGTTGGGGCAAGCGAAGTTTTAGACATGCTTGGCGGCGAAACGCAGATTATCGATGCGCGCAGTGCCCCCCGTTTTAACGCTGAAGTTGACGAGCCTAGGCCTGGGTTGCGACGAGGTCATATTCCAGGTTCAGTGAATATTCCCTTTCAACGGCTTTTAGATAATGGCCAGTTTAAAACCCAGGAATTACTACAAGATATTTTTAAACAAGCGGGCGTTGATTTACGCAAACCCATTGTGTGTAGTTGTGGATCAGGGGTAACAGCCTGTATTGTTGGTGTAGCGGCTTTATTATGCGGTGCAAATAACGTCAAAGTTTACGATGGTTCGTGGGCGGAGTGGGGCGGCAAACCCCATTTACCGGTAGAGGAGTAGCAGATGACTAATGGACCTCGTGTGGTTGTACTGACGGGCGCTGGCGTATCAGCCGAGTCGGGCCTTAGAACGTTTCGAGACAATAATGGCTTGTGGGAAAATCATCGTATCGAAGATGTCGCCACCCCAGAAGCGTTTGAGAAAGACGCGGACTTAGTTTATCGATTCTATAATTCGCGACGGGCCCAGTTACAGCATCCCGATGTGACACCTAATGCGGCACATACTGCGTTGGCAAGCTTGGAACGCCAACTCGGTGAACAATTTATGTTAGTTACCCAAAATGTGGATGATTTGCATGAAAGGGGCGGCAGTGAAAGGGTTGTTCACATGCATGGTAAACTGCTTTCCGCCCGTTGCATTGCCTCGGGCAAAAGCCATGCGTGGAGTGACGCTTTTGATGAAACTACCCCTTGCCCTTGTTGCACGCCAGCTGCGGTTTTGCGTCCCGACATAGTCTGGTTTGGTGAAATGCCACTACAAATGGACGACATTATTTTAGCGTTAACCAAAGCCGATATATTTATTTCCATCGGTACCTCAGGTCAGGTTTATCCTGCTGCAGGTTTTGTGCAGGTAGCTAAAGACAGCGGTGCCCGTACCGTTGAATTAAATCTACAACCCAGTGATCGCTGTGATTTGTTCGACGAGTCCTATCATGGACCCGCCTCCCAAGTTGTCCCTAATTTCATCAATAGTTTAATGGAAGAGTTTTCTGTTTCTGTCGAATAGTCTATGTCTGCTTATATAAACGAATTTTTAACTATCGCTTTAATTCATTTAGTGGCAGTGGCAAGTCCGGGCCCTGATTTTGCTGTGGTTGTTAGACATAGCGTTGCCTATGGAAGAAAAATCGCACTCTATACCAGTTTGGGCGTGGGTTTAGCCATATTTTTGCATGTGGGTTACTCCCTAGTTGGCTTAAGTATGCTAATTAAAACCACCCCTTGGTTATATACTACTTTTAGCTATGCGGCCGCGGGGTATCTTATTTACCTGGCGATTGGCGCGCTAAGAAGCGGCCCGCCAATAAATGCCCCCCAAACAGCGCAAACACAGGAAGTAGATAAGCCGCTAATCTCAGTACCTAAAGCAATTGGTGTGGGTTTTTTAACCAATGGATTAAACCCCAAAGCGACCCTGTTTTTCTTATCGTTATTTACCGCTATTATTAATGTTGAAACCCCGTTTATGATCAAATTGGGTTATGGTGTGTATCTTTCTCTTGCCACCACCGCGTGGTTTTGTTTTCTATCTTATTTACTCAGTACCAGTAAGGTAGCAAAACTGATTGGCGAAAAGGGCTATTGGCTTGATCGAACCATGGGGGTGATACTTATCGGGTTAGCGGTAAAACTGGTTTGGTAAACGGAAACCGCTGTCGCCTTAAAACCTCTCATAGGAATAGGGTCAAACTGGGTAAATAAGGTATACTAGGCGGAATTTATTTGTATTAAAGGTTCCTGTGTCCCAATTCAATCCGCAAGATCAACAAGTACCGAATTCGTTGCATCAAAAACTTGTTCAACCTAACGGGCGGTTTAATTATATCTTTTTAGCGAAAAAGGCTTTTCGTGTTTTAAGACAAACCTTTTGGCCACTTTTTCAAGCTTGCCTAGCGCTTTTCTTTATCGTGTTGGGTGGCGCATTACTGCTTGTGAACGTTTTTCCCGTCGCCGTTTTAACTCAAATGCCGCCACAGCAGCAGGTGATTATCGATATCGTGTCGGTACTTATCTTTGCCCCCCTCACCACGGGTTTATCAATGATGGGGATCAATGCAATACGTGGCAATGTTGTCAACAGTGGCCATGTGCTTCATTATTTCCCCATGGTGCTGGTATTAGCCTTAGCGCAACTGCTTATTTCTGTTATGACTCAGGTGGGTTTTACGCTACTAGTTATCCCCGGTTTATACATATTGATGGCCACCACCTTTACCTTGCCTTTGATTGCTGATAAACAGCTGGGGATCTTAGCGGCATTAAAACTATCCGTTTCAGTGGTCAATAAGCATTTATTGTCTTTTGTTGTTCTTTTTACCGTTTTTCTCCTATTGTTTTTAATCAGTATGGTGAGTTTTGGTATCGCCTTGCTTGTGGTTATGCCCTTCTACTTTGTGGTAATGGGTATTGTATACAGTGCACTGTTTGATAATGATCCTTCACACGAAAGTGTGTCCAAATCCCAGGAGTTAGTGTTTGATGCATAAACGGGAAACCGTAAAAATTGTATTGATTACCATTGCAATATTAATTGTGATTGTCATTAACGCCGTGATCATGTCGTTAAAAGAGCCGGATATCCTGGATGTGCCTACAACGGAACAGGCTAAGCGCCCAGTGCCCGATTTTGCTGCAATCTCTGATATTAACGAGAAGAAAAAAGCATTTTTTGCTTATTTAAAACCGGAAGTTGAAAAGCAAAACGAATACTTATTGTCACTGCGTCACTATATTCAAACCTTACAGCGTAATTTATCCTTGGGTAAAACCTTAACCGATGATGAGCAAGAAAAACTGGCGTGGCTGGTAAAAGAATATAAAGTCAGTGATAGCGAGGTAAGCCAGCAAATAAAAGCCTTGTTAAAGAAGGTGGATATTTTACCGGTGGAATTAGTGTTAGCTCAGGCGGCAAATGAATCCGCGTGGGGAACCAGTCGGTTTGCAAAAGAAGGGTATAACTTTTTTGGCCTGTGGTGTTTTAGTCAGGGATGCGGTTTTGTGCCTTCAAGGCGTACCGTGGGCTTAGAGCATGAGGTCGCAAGGTTTTCAAATCTTTCAGAAGCCACCTATACCTATATGCGTAATCTAAATAGGCACGATGCCTACAAGGAGTTGCGCAATATACGTAGTACGCTTCGTGTCAATCAACTACCTGTGACGGGTGTCGCATTGGCAGAAGGATTAATGAATTATTCTGAGCGGGGGATTGCCTATGTAGAAGAACTACAAGCAATGATCCGCTACAACAAGGAGTATATGTAAAGGTGTTTAAGGCCGTTGTTATCTTATTAACGTTATGTGCTTTTTCCAGTTATGGTGAAGTGCTGAACGTGGAGTACAGTCGATTTTATAGTCATACCCGCAAGTTAGATAATGAAGACACCCAAGCCTTGCAATTTGCCTTTGGTTTTGTCCGGGTAGGTGAAAATCGCCTGTGTGACATTACCAGCGCCAAAATTGTCACGGATAAAAAAATCCTCCCCCTGACGGTAACCGAAGAAGGGCGGTTTACCGTACCCACCGACAAGGTGCTTAAAATGGCCGAAGCAATGGTTGAAATTCATCTTGTGGAGCCGGCAAATGTGTGTGATATGTCGGTACAGTTAGAAACCAAGCCCGCCTATCTCGCCACCAACTATAGCCAACAGGAACTGATCTTTTTACTCGAGCAGTACCGTTCTTTTTTCAATGAGATGGGCAGTTTTTTAGCCTTTATGATGCCGTCCGTTGAAGGCCTAACCTTTCAGTTTGCAGATGAAAATTTAAGTACGGCACCGTCCAAGAAGGTGCCAGCCATTACAATGGGCACCTTAACCTTGTCTGAAGAATGGATCCAAAACCATGACAACATCACGTTGCCGCTAGCGCCAATGCGGGTAACAGCAAAAGCGAGTAACTAAACTAGGGTTGCTGCTCGTCGGTTTCAATGACCAATTGATATTGAATTTCTTCCGCTAGACGGCTCACCGTGCGCTCACCTTCAATGCAAAGTTCGGTGGCACGGTGAAACTCCATTAACCCCACATCTGATAAATGGGGCTCAATCAGCACATCGGGTGGATCGCCGGCAAGGCGAGAACGGGTCACCCTTGCTTGCAGAATTTCAAGAGAGCTACTCATAACACTCAAGATCCCCGGCGGTTCCAGCTTTTCGCTTTTCCCTTCCGGTGAAAACCACTGGCGAACAATATTGGAGCCTTTTGAAAAGAAATCATCGGTTTTCTTTTGGATCTTTTCATGTTCGACGGTGGGTTTATCTAAACGCTGAGGTTTAAAATCGGCATTGAGGTTGACGGCAATAACAAAATCCGCTCCCATTTGTCGACACAGATTTACCGGTACAGGATTCACCACGGCGCCGTCCACTAACCATCGTCCGTTATGTTCAATGGGGCTAAAAAGGGCAGGGATGGCACAGGAAGCTTGAATACAACTGCCTACGGGGCCATTGTTAAACATCACTTCACGACCAGAATAAAGATCTGTAGCGACCACGGCAAACGGCTTATTCATTTCTTCAAATGTTGAGGCACAAAACTCTTCGGCAAGTTTGGTAAACACCTTCTGGCCGCTGGCAATGCCGCCTTTACGTATGCCCACACCCATTAGTGATAAAATTTGCCATTCGGTGAGTGAACAAGCCCATTCTTTTAGTGGTTCTAGTTTGCCACTGGCATAAGCCGCCCCTACATAGGCACCTATTGAACAACCCGCCACAATATCGATTTTGACACCCAGTTTTTCCAACGCTTGAATAATACCGATGTGTGCCCAACCGCGTGCAGCACCTGCACCTAGCGCTAAACCAATTTTCATGAATGTTATTCCGTTAAGTTAACGATTTGTACTGGCGATGAATTCTCGTCTTCTTGTACAGAACCAAAGTTAGGGGTATCAAATGCCAGATCACCATCTGCAACGGGTTTTCCCTGTGCTTGAATGCTGTCAAAATCGTACAGTGATTTATCCGCAAGATGGGAAGGCGCCACATTTTGCATGGCTCTAAACATGGATTCGATACGGCCGGGATAACGTTTGTTCCAGTCTTGCAGCATCATTTTGATATTTTGTCGTTGCAGATTGTCTTGGGAACCACACAAATTACAAGGGATAATCGGAAAGTTAACCGCTTGTGCGTATTTTTCAATATCTTTCTCACTGCAATAGGCAAGGGGACGGATCACAATATGTTCGCCATTATCACTGACGAGTTTTGGTGGCATCGATTTTAATTTACCGCCATGAAACATGTTTAAAAACAGGGTTTCTAGCATATCATCACGATGATGGCCCAGGGCAATTTTGGTGGCGCCTAATTCCCGGGCGGTGCGATACAAGATCCCCCGACGTAAGCGAGAACACAACGAACAGGTGGTTTTACCCTCGGGGATTTTCTCTTTTACAATGGCGTAGGTATCTTCCTCTACAATTTTATAGTCTACGCCTAAGTCTTGAAGATATTGGGGCAGAATATGTTCAGGAAAGCCTGGTTGCTTTTGATCGAGATTAACAGCCACTATATCAAAATGTATGGGCGCAATTTTGCGTAAAA
>NZ_JBAHZB010000073.1:17087-17818 GCF_036697315.1 Alteromonas sp. 14N.309.X.WAT.G.H12 | reverse complement strand
CCCCTCAGGAATGCCGGTCAGAGCAAGATCCCGAACACTGGTGGCAAGCCCTTGATAGCGTGTTAACCCAGTTGGGAAACGAAGGAAAATTAAAGCATATTCGTGCCATAGGTTTAGCGGGTCAAATGCATGGCGCGGTTATACTCGATAAAGCCAACAAGGTGATACGTCCGGCCATCCTGTGGAATGACGGGCGCAGCGCGAAACAATGTCAGACCCTAATGACACAAATCCCTGATGCCAAGGCAATGACAGGAAACCTGATCATGCCGGGGTTCACGGCACCGAAAATAAAATGGTTACAAGAGTTCGAACCTGATAATTTTGCCCGTATCCACAAAGTCTTACTGCCCAAAGATTATTTACGCTTTTTATTATCCGGCCAGTTTGTCAGTGATATGTCTGATGCGGCGGGCACTTGCTGGCTTGATACCGGCAAACGGGCTTGGTCTAATGCCCTCCTTAACGCCTGTGGCTTAACCCAAGATAATATGCCTGCCCTTGTGGAAGGGCCCCACATCACCGGGCAACTTAGCGAGGCTTTATCCCATCGTTGGCATATGCCCCAAGCCAATATTGTCGGTGGTGCGGGTGATAACGCCGCCGGGGCCATAGGTTCAGGAATTGTCAATCCCGGGCAAGCCATGATTTCCTTGGGCACATCCGGCGTCATTTTTGTGGTTACCGACACCTTTCGCTGTAATCCCGATGCCGCATTACACAGCTTTTGC